>QNYF01000089.1 GCA_003978695.1 Desulfobulbus sp.
GCACCCGGCTTCGAAGGCCGGTGCTCTATCCAGCTGAGCTACGAGCGCATTGGGTAAGCATAAAAAAGAGGTTAAGAAATATATCTCTTTACAGGATGGTCAGTTTTACGCAACAAAAAATTGAATACAGGAGCTCTTTAATTCAAAATTGTTCATATACTCATTGTAATATACAATTTACTGAAAGACAAAACTGTTCCCCAAAAATTTTTTCCTTCCACCAGACCGGCAGTTTGGGCCAACTGTCTGAGAGTATGGATTCGAATAAAGCTTCACATCTGTTTCTGAGTCTCGTTTACTGCATACCTGATCAACTAATTATTGGAGTTCTTTTTTTCACAGCTTACAGAAGGAATCTACTGAAATACTCACCTTATTCTGGCACGACCTCATAATCATCAAAATAGACAACACTGTCAGCTTTGGTCCAGAGGCCAACTTTGCCGTTAACAGGTTTGGGGAGTTTTTCGCTGAGATAGTGTTTGCCGTTAACAAGACCTTTGATACGATTATCCTTAACTGTCAGCGTAAGGGAATGCCATTGACGGCTTGGGGTATTCACGTTGCGAACCCAGCTTACAGAGCTTCGCCGTCCGTGTTTATAACGCCAGAGCACAAGATTATTCTCCAGGGGATTGGCCCGTAATGCGTAATAATCGCCGTTTGGTTTGAGATCAAAAAGGATACCAGCCCCTTGATCTATTCGTCCGGCAATTGCCTTAAATCGGACCGTAATTTTTCCGTTGCTGAAATTATCAATTCCATCGGCTACGGCAAAGGGAAAATAGGCATAGGCTGTAACATTATCCAGGAACTCAGCATACCTGCTGCCATAGAGGGCTTTGGCTTTTTCGGCAAGCCCGGTTGATGCCACACCCCGTTTCCATTGTCGTCCATCAACCACAAGGACTGTATTGTCACCATCCCTGCCAATTATCCAGTTGCCGACCGCTGCAGAAAAAGTTGTTGGTTGCGCTCCCACAGTTTCAGTTGAAAAGTCAAAGATTTTTTTGCCGGATTGTTGACTTGACTCTTCTGGTTTTGCCGGTGCTTCACTCGCATGAGCCTCTGAAATAAGTCCGGGGTTATGCGTTGTACTCACAGGCAGATACTCGAGCTGAGCAGGTGAGGGGGCTGGAGAAAAATAATGCTGATATCCAGCAAAGCTAACTACAGCAAGTGTAAACAGAGAACCAATAAGAGCTTTTGACTTGAGTTTCATAGGAATATCTCCTTGTATATCGCTCGTTGATAAAAATACTTTTTCATACAACTCATCCAAAAATGTAGTCACCGCTGCAAGCGGGTAAAGCTTCGTATTGTACCGTGATGAGCACAGGGGGGTTAAATCCGAAGTACACAATACACAGCAAAGCCTAAAAAAAGAAAGGGGAAACCGCAGTAAAACAGGTACTTTTGCTTCTCTATATTTATGACTATCGGGAACCCAGCATGCGGGGCTGCCAGAGTACGTGGTGTTTTAACATTTGCCAGGTTGAAAATAATCGGGAGTATCTCCTCCTGGCTGTTTGAATAACTTTTGTCCTGTTTGTTGCCATAACGGTATTCAATAAGTCCATACTCTTCATCTCTGCCGGTGTCAAATAAGCCTGACTGTTCATAATCCGCATAATCAATACTTAATGTGGACACAGTTCGTTGTAATTTGCCAAGCACATCATTTTTCAGGTCATGCAGACGGCTGTCCTGGGGGGAAAGATGGATGGTAATAAAGAGTGGCTTATCAAGCTGTTGCAGGGCCATTGTATATTCTGGAGAAAAGGAGTGGCGTTGATTTTCCGTTACATCAAGATACAGCGGTTTCTGCTGTGCAAGCCAGTGAGTCGAGACAAAAAAACAGCAGATCAATACGGTTAAAAAAAATTTATGAATACGGGGTTTTCCAGGAGGTAGCCAGGCAACTGTGAGCAGAAAAAACAAGATCCCTAGAGTCAGGAAGGAAAGGATACAAGTGGAGGAAAGTAAGCCGCTTTCAAACTGACGAAGCATGGCAGCAAGAGATATATTGCCCAGAAATGCCATGAATCCTGTTTTTCCACTGGCAGCAAAATCAAGAACCCATGATCCTAATGTCGCTGCAAGACATAACATGGCAGCAGTGGGAAGAGAATCACTGACGGTTGCTGCAAACATGGCAAGGGTAATAATTGTTAATGAATAGAGAGCATGCCCTGTAATCAGGCAGAAAAGCTCTGGCCAGAAAACATGTCCTCCTGAAAGTTTCCAGAGAATAAGGGCAGCCATTGCTGGTAGCAGGCTGACAATCCAGACCAGCCCCATTGCCGCGAGTTTGAGTAAACACAGGCCAAGGGTGGAGACTGGCAGCTGTAAAAGAAGTTTTTGTGTGCCATTATAGCGGTCAAGACCGATAATGCGGATGGCAATGAAGGGTAGAAGTAATGTCTGGCATAAATAATAGGCTCCAAAAGTGGGGACAAATACTCCTTCAAGCGGATTCATACCTGATGCGAGTTCGGGATAGGAAAGCGCTGTTTTACTGGCCTGACTGAATAGGGATACGGCCTGGATAAAACTGTATCCGACAAGCAATGAAACAATTATATACATACCCCAGAGGGCAGGGGAGAGAAGCAGGCTACGCAGTTCCTGTAAAAAAATCAGCCTGGAAACAGCAGATCCCTTGCAACGTTTTTGAGGATCAGGTAATGGCAAGAAACACCTCTTCAAGAGTTGCTGTATCAGGCAGTCCGGCCTGTAAACATAAGTCGGCCAGAGTGCCAAGTGCCAGGACCTTCCCGCTTACCAGGAGGAGAAAACGATCACAAATTTTTTCTGCCTCTGTGAGTTGATGAATGGAGAGAATAAATGTCCGGCCATTTTGAAATTTACGCAACAAGTCTATAATTGACAGGGTTTGACGAAGGTCAAATCCGTCAAAAGGTTCATCAAGAAGCAGCAAAGGCTGTTGGCTGAGCAGGGCGATTGCCAGTAATACTCTCCGTTTGTATCCTTTGGAAAGCTCTTGAAAACGTCGAGTCAGGACAGGTGAAAGATCAAGTCGTTCTATGAGTTGCAAAAGTGTTTGTTCAGACTGACAAAGAGTTTTTTGAAAAAAATGAAGCGTTGTGGCAACCCGATGCTGAGCAAAGGGGAGGATGTCGTCAGGCTGATACCAGAGGTACTGGCTTCGTTGCCCATGGGGAAGGGGAGCCGTATTGAAACATACTTTTCCCGAGTCGACAGCAAGAAGACCTGCAAGACATTCCAGAAGGGTTGTTTTTCCGGCTCCGTTAGGACCAATAAGTCCCAGTATTTCCCCCTGTTCCAGAGAAAAAGAAATATCAGAGAGCAAAGTGTTGTGACCAATTGTTTTTGTTATGCCAACGGCACTCAGGTTGCCCATGAAAAAGGTCTTGCTCTTTATATGTTAAGGTAAAGGTTTATACAATAATGCTATTCGCTTACAAATTCGCCATTAAGTGAATGTCTTCCTGCGTGAGTAAGCTTAACTTTTACAGTATCCCCTGGCGCACAGACAGAATGAAAAGGGAAATGAACAATGTGATTTGTTCCGGTTCTGGATTGTATGGAAGTTTCATGTACCTGTTCAATCAGAACCTCTACAGTTCTGTCAAGAAGTTCCTGGTTACGCTCAAGACTGATCTCATCCTGGCGTGTTTGAAAACGCTGTAAACGTATTCCCTTTACTGATTCATCAACCTTGTTATCAAAATGAGCTGAACGGGTATTGGGCCGGTCAGAATATTTAAAGGAAAAGGAACCTTGATAACGAACTTGCTCCAGTAGCGTCATGGTCTGCTCAAAATCACGCTCTGTTTCACCGGGAAAGCCCACAATAATATCGGTGCTGATGGCGATGTCCGGGCAATATGAACGCAGGGCATCAACTTTTTCCAGATAAAGCTCACGGGAATATTTTCGGTTCATCAGCTTTAATACAGCATTTGAACCAGACTGCGCAGGCAGATGAAAATGGGGACAGAGATTACTGAGATCTTTAAAGCATTGCATTAACTCTTTTGATAAATCCTGTGGATTTGACGAAGTAAAACGTAATCTTTCAACTCCTGGAATACCAGACACAAGACAGAGAAGATCTGCAAATGTTGTTGCTTTATCGGCTACAGAATTAGTGCAGCCATACGAGTTAACATTCTGACCCAGAAGTGTGATTTCCTTGACGCCGTCGTCAACAAGAAGACGAACCTCCTCAACAATATCTGCAACCGGCCTGCTGATCTCACGGCCTCGGGTAGCAGGAACTACGCAATAGCTACAAAAATTATTGCAGCCCTGCATAATGGTAACAAATTTTTTATACTCTACAGGGGCAGGGGAGAGCCTACCCCTCTGTGTTTCAGCTAAAAGTTTCTGATATGGCGGGATAATAAACGATTTTTCAAGATCACAGGAAATTTCGCGATCTGTCTGGCCCTGGTCAAGACGGTTCAGCATGTCCGGGAGTTGGTAAATCTGTTGCGTGCCTACTACAATATCAACATGGGGCATACGTTTAAAAATCGCTTTGCCTTCCTGCTGGGCAACGCAGCCACAGACCGCTATCCGAAGTTGCTTCTGCTTCTCTTTTTGCTTCCTCAGCATTCCAAGCAGGCTGAACACTTTTTGCTCTGCCTTGGCTCGAATTGAACAGGTGTTCAGGATGACAAGGTCGGCGCCCTCTGCATCAGGTACAGGTATATAGCCTGACTGAGAAAGAAGCTGCTCAATGACTTCAGAGTCCCTTTCGTTCATCTGACAGCCAAAGGTTTTTATAAAGACATGTTTATTCATTAACTCTATGTCGGGAGGTTAGACTCAAAAGAGAACCTAACACATTAAGTAGTGTTGACTTGTTTTGCGGAAAGCTCCTGGCATATCGCATCAAGCAATTTCCAGAATTCACCTATTCGAGATTCGGGAATCAAGAGGCGAACGAGGCCCCTTTTAACATCAATGGTCGTCAAAACAGCAAGGCCATCATACCCCTCAAGCAAAAATCGAAAAAGGCTGATCTTTGACGGAAGGATATTCAGGTAAAGTTTTGTAAAAGTAAGACTCACGGCGAAGAGCTTTATACTTTAAGTGAAGAATCAACTGTACCAATCATGGTGCTGTAGTTCTGTAATACTGGTGAAACAACTTCATCAATAAATTCCTGGGTCTGCTCAGTTGCTCTACCTGTAAATTCCTGATAATTACTCATAAGCCCTTCAAGCTCATCCTGGGAAAAGGGAATACGGTCGTCTTGGGCAAGACGGGATAGTAAATCATTCTCAACACCCATCTCTTTTACTGCCAGACCTGCTGCAACGGAATGTTCCCGTATAACTTCATGGATATCCTGGCGACTTTCGCCTCGTTCAACACAGGCCATGAGAATCTTTTCTGTGGACATAAAGGGGAGTTCAGCACGAAGATATCTCTCAATTTGCTTTGGATAAACAACCATATCGCTCGTTATATTAATATAAAGCTTTAATATTGCATCGGTAAGGAGAAAAGCCTGAGCCATATCCATACGACGGATAGCTGAATCATCGAGTGTTCGTTCAAACCATTGATTAGACGCAGTTGCAGCAAAATTTGCCGGCAGCCCCATGAGCTTTCTGGCAAGCCCTGTCATACGCTCTGAACGCATGGGGTTTCGCTTGTAAGCCATGGCAGAACTCCCTACCTGTTTCTTGGCAAAAGGCTCTTCTTGAACTTTTAAGTTTGAAAGCAAGCGCATATCTACAGCAAATTTATGGGCAGAAGAGCCAATACCCGCAAGTGTTTCTGAGGTTTTCATGTCAAGTTTACGCGGGTAAGTCTGCCCGGTAACAGCAAAAACAGTATCAAAGCCAAGCTTTTGGGAAACAAGTTTGTCGAGTTGGCGAACTTTGGCATGATCACCTTGAAAAAGCTCAAGAAAAGTAGCCTGAGTACCTACTGTTCCTTTGGCCCCACGAGCCTTAACTTGTTTTTCAAGATTCTCGATTGAATCAAGATCCATTAAAAGATCCTGTATATACAAAGTGTTACGTTTTCCAACAGTTGTTGGTTGGGCTGGTTGATAATGTGTAAATCCAAGCGTGGCCATGTCCTTGTATTTAAGACAAAAGTCTGATAGCTGTGCAATAACATTAATTATTGCTGTTTTAATAAGACGTAAAGCCTTTGTCTGGATCAAAAGATCAGTATTACAGACAACAAACTGAGAAGTGGCACCAAGATGAATTATAGCCTCAGCTTTGGGGCATTGAAGGCCATAAGCATAGACATGAGCCATTACATCATGACGAATTTCCTTTTCTTTGGCAGAGGCAATTTCAAAATCAATATCTTCAACATGGCTCTTTAGCTCATCAACCATTTCTTGAGTTACCAGGCTCAGCCCAAGTTCATGTTGAGCTTCTGCAAGAGCAACCCAGCAACGTCTCCAATTTGTAAATTTAAACCTTTCTGAAAAAAGTTCCTGCATTTCAGGGCTTGTGTATCTGCTGACAAGTGGCTCCTGGTAAATATCTCGATTCATAAATGTTGCTCCAGTGTAATCCTTTACATTAACTGTTTAATCAAACAGTATAATTAATCGTTATTTCTATTTCCTTGGGATTCATAAATAAATGGTGAATAAGCAGTTCAATTCCTTCATGAATACATTTTAACAGAAGAATAAACCTAAAGTAAGCCTTCATGAGGGAATCACAGCATATTTTGTAATGTCGCATAATATATATTATGTTAAATTTATTCTTTTTAAATTATATCAACTAGATGTGAACATCTCTACCGCATGCACCTCTACTCTGCTCGTTCCTCGAAATGTTGATTGTTTAATCTTAAAGCATAGATCTATCGGTGAAGAAACCATGGCAAAATAATGTGCCATGTAAAAACCTATCCCGCGAAAAGTTGTATTGTTCATGCGTAGAGAAAACGTTAAATGCTCTCTTAATACCTGAGGATTATGTATTTGAATTTTTTTGAGCATAAATACAGGTTCATGATTCCCCTTTCCAAACGGTTCCATCAATTGCAGCCCCTGGGCAATGTGCCTAAAATTATCTTTTTCGTTCAGTCGTTTATCCACAGCAAGAGCCTGTGATTCTTGCTGGCTTGAATGCGAAAGAACATACTCTGAAAATTCACGTTGAAATTGAGATAATCTGTCATGTTGAAGAGTTACACCTGCTGCCATTGCATGACCGCCAAATTGCAGCAACGATTTTTTGCAGGCAGTCAAAGCTTTAAATAAATTGAAGTTTTCAACCGATCTGCCTGAACCTCTGTAAATATTTGAACTTTCTTCTTTGTCGTCAGTCAAGACAAATGTCGGAAGTCCGAATTTATCAACTATCCTTGAGGCTATTATCCCAATTACGCCCGGATGCCAATGCGAGTTATGCACAACAATCCCTGCAATGCCGCTTTTTATTTGCTTTTCGGCCTGTTTCATCGCCTCGACAAGAGCAGAACTTTCAATTTCCCTGCGTTTTTGATTTATTTTTTCGAGCTTTTCTGCATAAACAAGAGCTTTATCTCTACTTTTTGATAAAAGCAACTTAAGGGCAACCTCTGGCCTTCCTAACCGACCTGCGGCGTTTAT
Organism: Desulfobulbus sp.; assembly: GCA_003978695.1. GTDB lineage: Bacteria > Desulfobacterota > Desulfobulbia > Desulfobulbales > Desulfobulbaceae > Desulfobulbus_C. Next base: position 7,592 of record QNYF01000089.1, read on the forward strand.
CCGAGGGGCAATTCTAAACGAAATATCTTCTGATCTCAGCGTGTTATCACTTATTCTTGAACAATCACAAAGCGCTTTTACGCCAATCCTTTTTCTTGTCGAGATGACTTCCAATCCAGCTTTAACAAGTATTCTGTTAACATGAACAAGATCCATTACATCTGCTACGGTTCCAAGCGCTACCAGGTCCAGGTAATTCTTGAGATTTGGCATGGTTTCTTTTTCCCAAATCCCTTTGCTAACCAACTCCCGACGCATAGCCATGACAAAGAAAAACGCAACTCCGGCTCCTGAAATATTTGTTTCGCTAAAAGCACATCCTTTTTGTACAGGATTTATCAATGCATCAGCCTGGGGCAATTTTGCCCCAGGCTGATGATGATCTGTTACTATAACTTTAAGACCTAACTCTACAGCATACTGAACTTCTTCTATAGAGCTAATTCCATTATCAACGGTTATTAACACTCCAGGCGCTGGAACTTTTTTTACAAATCTTTCTATTGAATCACGGCTTAATCCATACCCTTCAGTCATCCTGTCAGGAAGGTGGAAATGAACCTCAAGCCCGAGTAACCTTAAAAAGTCTACAAGAATCGATGTGCCCGTTATCCCGTCTACGTCATAATCACCCTGTACAGCTATTGGCGTTTTTTCGACAACAGCGTTCATCATTATCTCGACGGCATCACTCATCCCCTTCATGCTTAAGGCCGGTGGCAAGTTCGACAACTTTGGGAAAAGAAATGAATCAGCATCCTGTTGAGTATAAATCCCCCGCGCCATAAGTAGTTCAGCTATCACCACAGAGACGCTCAACTCGCCAGCCAGTTGTTTAGCTGTTAAATTATCAGCTGAACCGCCTGGTTCCCTTATTATGTACCCCGTATATTTTTTCAATAGTAATGCAAAAGATTAAAAATGTATTTTAACTCATTGAAGTAATATTATTTACAAGATTGAGCTTGTGACGGATTCAAATATCTTTCTGTCTTCTGTTCGCTTAAACCAATGCAAGTCTTTATTTCTTCCAAACCAGGTCATCTGGCGTTTAGCGTATCTCCGGGTGTCCCTGATGAGTCGTTCAATCAGCATGTCACGGCTCCAGACACCCGAGATATAGCAGTTTGCGTGCAGATAACCTATGGAACGCATGGAAGACAGGCTTTCTGTATACCCCATTTTTCTCAAAGACCTGACCTCATCTATCAGTCCCTGCTTAAGCATTATATGAGTTCTTTTCTCTATTCGCTCATACAACTCGCTTCTTTCGCACGTTAATGCGACCTGGTACATGTTGGAAAATTTTATTCCACTGCCCTGCTCTCTCTGCTCCTGTTGGTGCTGTGTCCACGTTTTACGGGTAGTTTTGTAAATCTCCAGACCACGAATTACTCTCTGGGTGTCATTTTCATGAATCCGTGCCGCTGATTGTGGATCTACTCTCCCTAACTTTTCATGAAGAAAGCGCTTTCCTTTGTCTTTGAGCTCGATCTCAAGCTCTTCACGGATATCCGGATCCGCTGGAATTGCACTGAAAAGACCATCAACCAGAGCTTTAAGATACAACCCTGTGCCACCTGTTAAAAGAACAGTCCTGTTTCGTGATGAAATCTCTTCTATTGCCCGTAGTGCATCTTTTACAAACCTGGCAGCATCATATTGTTTATCTGGATAAACAATATTTATGAGATGATGCCGAACACGCTGCTGCTCTTGTTCGTTTGGCTTTGCCGTGCCAATATTCATGTATTTATAAACCTGCATCGAATCCATACTCAGAATCTCACAGTTGAAACGATCAACAAGTTTAAATGACAGAGCAGTTTTACCAATAGCTGTTGGCCCAACCAGGACAATAACAGGACAGTCGATAACAAGAGGAGGATTGTTCATGTGTTCCACAGGATGGTCTCAGTCAAAACATAAAAGAGGTTTCAGCCTGCTGGCTGTTCCGGGACCGATCCCGCGAACCATCTGTAATTCTTCCAGGTTTGAAATTCTGCCAATCCTGTTTCTTAAGGAGAGAATCTTTTGAGCAGTATGCGGGCCGACACCGGGAAGCATTGTCAGCGTTTGCTCGTCAGCACGGTTGATCGGCATGGGCAAATCCAGGAGAAGTGAAAATCGAGGAACAATATCCCGGCACACAGTATTGACCGAGTTGAAAAGGGATGATTTTTTTTGCGTATTAGCTTTGGAATCTCTTATACGAACTATAGACGCTCCATTGTCAACCGTTACGACTTCAAGATCATAGTTCGTCGTGAAGAAGTCAAGATCAACGCCAAATATATTGAGCCAATAAAGACCTGCTCCAAACGCAATAAGGACAAGCAAGCGCTTGTCCTTATATTTTTGCTTCTTATGCGGCACGTATAGCGAAAAGCTCAGGAAGCTTCCTGTTCATCTTTCATCAGCTTGTAATTAATAGCATCAACCAGGGCCTGCCAGCTGGCCTCAATAATATTAATTGACACCCCTACAGTTCCCCATTGTGTCGATTTGTCACGACTTTCAACGAGTACACGTACTTTGGCGCTCGTCCCATGTTGGCCTGAAAGAACACGAACCTTGTAGTCAATCAACTCCATTTCTTCAAGACGTGGATAGAACCTCAGCAAAGCCTTTCTCATGGCTCGATCAAGAGCATTTACCGGGCCTTCGCCCATTGAGGCTGTGTGTTCTTCATTGCCGTCGACAGACAAGCGAATGGTTGCCTCCGTCAGAGGAGATGTATCCATTCGATGCTTGTTATTAATCACCCGAAATCCTTTAAGTGTGAAAAAATCTGGATGATTACCCATTGCCTTGCGCATGAGCAGTTCAAAACTTGCTTCGGCTCCTTCGTACTGGAAACCTTTGCTCTCAAGGGATTTAAGTTCCTCGATAATACGGGCCATGGCCGGATCGTTCGCATCCAGTTGTAATCCATATTTTTCAGCCTTATGCTGTACATTGGATTTACCGGATTGTTCAGAAATAAGTATTCTCCGAACGTTCCCTACTTTTTCAGGAACAATATGCTCGTAGGTGACAGGATTGCGTCTCACCGCATTAACATGCACTCCGCCCTTATGTGCAAAAGCGGATTCACCGACATAGGGCTGATAGCGATTATGAGGCAAATTTGCCAGCTCGTTGACGAGACGCGAAGTGGAATACAAATTTTTTATATTTTTACCAACTTCGGCCTCTAAACCCATTTTAAAGACCACTGAAGGAATGATCGAGGTCAAATTGGCGTTGCCGCAACGCTCGCCGTATCCATTAATTGTTCCCTGCACCTGGGTCGCACCGCTGGCAACACCAATAAGTGCGTTGGCTACTGCTGTTTCCGAGTCATTATGTGGATGGATACCAATTGCAACATCACTCCCCTGCTCCGCTAAAAACAGTTTAACCTGTTCGATTATCGGTCCAATCTCATGGGGTAAAGTCCCGCCATTTGTATCACAAAGCGCGAGTGTTTCAGCACCTCCCCTAATGGCCATGCCAAGAGTTGCAAGGCAATACTCCCTGTTCTTTTTAAAACCGTCAAAAAAATGTTCTGCATCATAAATAAGATGTTGAACATGGGGCCGCAGGTATGCCAATGAATCTTCAATTATCTGTAAATTATCTTCGAGTTTAATACGAAGTGCGTCATGAACATGAATGTCCCAACTCTTGCCAAAAATAGTTATCGCAGGGGTCTTGGCAGCCAGCAATGCCTGCAGATTCTGATCTTTATCCGCTGGATTCTTAAAATGCCGGGTTGAGCCAAAGGCTGAAAGCTTTGCATACTTGAGTTCAACCCCCTTCATCTGTTCAAAGTATTCAACTGCTTTTGGGTTCGACCCGGGCCAGCCGCCTTCAATAAAATCAATGCCGAGTTTATCCAGCTGCCTGGTAATGCGAATCTTGTCCCCTACGGAAAGATCAAAATTTTCAGCCTGGGTACCATCACGCAACGTGGTATCATAAAACTCTATTTTCTGACTCATAATAGCTCTTCTTCCTCAACGGGCATATTGTCCTTTTCAAGGGCAAATGCGGAATGCAGCGCACGCACGGCAAGTTCGGTGTATTTTTCTTCAATTATACAGGAAACTTTAATCTCCGACGTTGAAATCATCAGCAGATTAATACCTTCATTCGCCATGATCTGAAACATTGTTGATGCGATACCAGAATGATTTCGCATACCAACTCCAACAATAGAAATTTTGACAATTGACTCATCACCTGTTACCGATTCTGCTCCGATCTCTTGAGCAACATTTTTGAGCAGTTTCATCGCACGGACATAATCGCTGCGCATAACCGTAAACGTCATGTCTGTCATCCGGCCTTCACGGGTATTCTGGATAATCATATCCACAAGAATACCAGCATCCGAAATAGGTAGAAAAATCTTTGAGGCAATTCCAGGCTGGTCCGGAACCTTGTTCATAGTAATACGTGCTTCATTTTTATTATAAGTAATACCGGAAACCAGCATGGATTCCATAATTTTATCCTCCTCTACGACCCAGGTGCCCTCGTTTTCTGTAAATGTTGAACGAACATGCAGTGGAACCCTATAGCGTTTGGCAAGCCCGACAGAACGAATCTCAAGGACTTTAGCACCAAGGCTGGCCAGTTCCAGCATTTCGTCATAAGTTATCATATCAATTTTACGAGCTTTACTGCAAATATTGGGGTCAGTGGTAAAGACCCCTTCCACATCGGTAAAAATCTCGCAGGCATCAGCCTGTAAAGCAGCAGCCAGCGCAACTGCCGTGGTATCTGATCCACCACGCCCCAGAGTAGTGATATCACCATCAACAGTCACCCCCTGAAACCCTGCTATGGTCACAACTTTGCCAGCATCAAGATGTTTTCTTATGAGCTTTGTATCAATTTTTTTAATCCTGGCCTTGGTGTGCATGGCATCAGTTAAAATACTGATCTGATCGCCAAGAAGAGAGACAGCATCACTTCCAGCAGCCTTGACAGCCATGGAAAACAGAGAAATAGTCACCTGCTCGCCTGTTGAAAGAAGCATGTCCATTTCACGCAGATCAGGGATTTCCTGTACATCAGCGGCCATGCCAAGCAGCTTATCCGTTTGACCGGACATAGCTGATAAAACGACCACCACCTGATGCCCCTGCTCCTGGTACTTCAGCATTCTTCTGGCTACGTTTTTAATTTTTTCAGTGGACCCTACCGAGGTGCCACCAAACTTGCACACGATGAGCGACATAAAAAACACCACAAAAATAATGTTTAGGTGAAATAGAGTAAAGTTACTGTGCAATTTCACATTTTAAGAGAAAAATAAAGAACTATCTGCTAAAAGGCAGAATATATAAATCTAAGACGATTTTTTAAATTTGCAAGCTCAATAAATTGCAGCCCCCCTACTCTTCTCAAATCCATGCCTGACAAACCTTTTCATATAGTTTTAGTCGAACCGGAAATTCCGCCGAATACCGGCTCTATCGCCCGGCTCTGCGGGGCAACAAACTCCGTACTTGATCTCGTCCATCCGCTTGGTTTCAGCACTGATGACAAACATCTTAAACGTGCCGGCCTGGACTACTGGCCCCACGTGAACATCAGACACTGGAAAAACGTTGATGAATTTCTTGAAGCTCAGGATGAAAACCGGCTTTTTTTCATGACGACCAAAGTTGATCGACCTTATTATAAAGCGTCATTCAAACCGGGCGACAGACTTGTTTTTGGCCGGGAAACTCAAGGGATCCCAGAAGAAATGCTCGCTCTCTACAAAGACCGCTGCTACACTATCCCCATGCAAAGTCCACATATCCGCAGCCTCAACCTTGCCATGAGCGCAGGAGTTGTTCTGTATGAGGCGTTAAGACAACAGGAGATGCAGGTGCATGGATGACGTACAAAAACAATGAAGACTTCATGATTCTCCCGTTTATCCGGGATAAGATTGCACACATTTGATAAACTGTTATTCTGTTGTATAATCAGCAATTTTATTTTTTACTATCTTCAAAATTTGAGGAGGCATCATGCCTGAGAGAATTTATAATTTCAGCCCCGGCCCTGCTACCCTGCCCTTTTCCGTGCTGGAAGAGGCAGCTCGTGACATTGTCAACTTTAAAGACAGGGGGATAGGTTTAATTGAATTGAGTCATCGTTCAAAAGAGTTTATGGCTGTTGCTGATGAAACAGAGTCTCTTATTAGAGAACTTCTTGATGTTCCCGCCAATTACAAGGTTCTTTTTCTTCAGGGAGGTGCTTCATCCCAATTTTTTATGATCCCCATGAACCTGTTGGGACCAGGAAAAAAAGCAACTTATCTTAACACCGGTGTCTGGTCTAAAAAGGCCATTAAAGAGGCTGAAAATTTTGGCGATATTACCGTTGCCTATTCGAGTGCGGATGTCAGCTTCAACCGGGTTCCTGAAGATACAGAATACACAGTTTCCCCAGATTCTGAATATTTATACCTTGTTTCAAATAACACAATTTATGGCACCCAGTTTTCATCATTTCCACAGAAAGATGCCATGCTGGTCTGTGATATGTCATCTGATATTCTGTCACGCCCCTTGGACATCTCAAAATTCGGTATTATTTTTGCTGGCGCTCAAAAGAATATGGGGCCTGCCGGCGTTACCGTGGTTATCATTCGTGAAGACCTGCTGGACAAAGTAGCAGAAAATGTTCCCACAATGCTCAAATACAAGACCCATGCAGATAAAGGCTCAATGTTTAATACTCCTCCTACGTTTGCGATTTATTGTGTGGGCAGGGTAATGCACTGGCTCAAGAATCAGGGTGGTGTTGCTGCCATGCAAAGGATAAATGAAGAAAAAGCAGCACTTATCTACAAAATTATTGATTCCGGAGATTTTTATCGGGGCCATGCAGAGAAGACATCAAGATCAATGATGAACATTGCCTTTAACCTGCCAACGCCTGAACTTGAAGCGCAGTTTATCAATGAGGCCGCCGCAATCGGGCTGGACGGTTTGAAAGGTCACCGCTCAATTGGCGGCTGCAGAGCATCTATTTACAATGCTTTCCCCATTGAAGGAGTGAAAAAACTCGTTGATTTTATGGCCAGATTTTCGGCTGACAACAGCTAAATGTTATCCTGACAACAGGGGAGCAATCAACTTGTCCCCCTGTTCTTTCTTTTTTCACCCCCCGGATTTATCACGTGCATTACGAAGGGAATATTATCAGGCCTCCCAGTGAGGCAAACTCTCTAATCCTGCAGGTCACAACCGGTTGTTCACATAACCGTTGTACTTTCTGCGGAGCCTATCAGGGACAGCAATTTCAAATAAAAGACGACGCGATTATTGAGAGTGATCTTGAGTTTGCATCCGTTCACTGCACAGGGCAGTCAACGGTTTTTTTAGCAGATGGTGATGCCCTGGTTATTCCTCAGAAACGTCTTTTACATCTTTGTGGCATGATCAAAGAAAAACTTCCCTGGATTCGACGGATTCATCTCTATGCCAACTGCCGTGATATTCTTGCACGAACTCCGGCAGAACTTTCAGAACTCAAAAGAGTCGGACTTGGCAGAATATACATGGGGCTGGAAAGTGGTCATGAAAAAACACTTGCTGCTATCGATAAAGGGGCAACAGCTGCAGAGATGATCCAGGCCGGACAACGGGTGAAAAAGGCCAAAATCTTCCTGTCTGTCACCTGTCTGCTTGGTATAGCCGGAATTCGCTATTCTCTTCAGCATGCCGCAGAAACAGCAGAAGTGCTCAATCAGATTGAACCGAATCAAATTGCCATCCTTACTTTGATGCTGCTGGAAAATACAAAAATCGGGCAGGCCGCAGCAGCAGGTACATTTCAAATGCCAGACAAGCTGGGACTTTTCCAGGAACTGCGCATTATGGTTGCAGCATTAAACGTTTCCAGGGGGCAACTTCAGGCAAATCACGCATCCAATTATTTCTCGCTGGATGGAAGACTTCCCCGGGATAAAGACGATTTTTTAGCCATAATTGACCGGGCAATTGCCGGGACACTCAACCTTAAACCAGAAGCCCTGCGAGGGTTGTAACAAGAGGTCGAAAAGAGAGTAATCAGCTGTAAATAAAAACAAACGCATCATCATTTACACTTATTCGCAGCCGCCCTTCATGATTTTTCCCGTAGACTTCCCAACCGGGTGCTCCCTTAATTTCGCACTGCAGACATTGGGGAGAATGAACATTACGTTCCCGGTCGTTCCATGATATTAATGTTGCGAAATCATGGCCTTTTAATGCAATAATTTCAGCTAGTGCTTTTGCCTGTTCAAAATCCAGACAATACCCCTCAACCACTATGCTCATTGGCTTCATGCTGCCCCCTGTTCAAAATGACCATTTTCCAAAAAACTCATATTCTATCCCGGCCCTGCCAAATAACTGAGCTGGGAAGTCTTTTGCAATTGTTATATTCTACTCTGTACGTTATGAATTAAAGAATCAGTATTTCTACTCGATTCATATAATAGCAAATATTTCATGTTTTTTCATTTTGAGGAGGCTGTTTAATGCTGAGGAAAATCAGTATATTATCTGTACTACTCTTACTTGCTTTCCCGTTTTTGTTTTTAAACGGTTGCGCAAAAAAAACGACAGATAACGCAAATTCGCCATCGGTTACGACAGAAAAATCTACTCTACACTACAACGGTAAAGTGATGGCGAGATCCAATAAAGCACAAACGATATCTTTACGGATTTTACAGAATAATAGACCACGTTTACTGACAATACAATTTGATAATAAAACCAGGGGAACAGGGCACGCAGTTAAAGGCAAATATATTCAGGTAATCGTAAAAAAGATTGACGGTACCATCCTTGCGACAAGTATTAAGCCTCATTATTCAGGACTCATGGAGGGGGTTTCGGAAATACGCCTTACTGATGTCAAGAACAAGATCAACAATAGAAAAGATTTTGTTCTTATTGACTCACGTTCAAGTGAAGCGTACATGAAAAGCCACCTGCCCACTGCTCTTTCCCTGCCGGCCTGTTCAATGGAGGCCCAGAGCAACCGGCTTCCTGATGATAAACAGCGTTTGCTTGTTTTTTATTGTGATGATGATACCTGCGGCTCCGGTATCAGGGCTTCCGCTATTGCCACAGAACTCGGCTATAGAAAGGTGAAAGTGTTTAAGGCCGGGCTCAGGGGGTGGAGCGACGATAACAACAAAACAGTTGCAAGCGATGAATTTGTGAAAAACGGGAAGTGTGTACTGGTAGATCTGCGCTCTGAAAACGACTTTTTTACAAAAAGAATTCCCGGAGCAGTTTCCATGCCCTTTAAGAACCTGGAAAATCGTTTGCAAACAATATCTTCTTTTGCTCCGGTTGTTATTTACAGCGACAGTATCCAGGAGTCACTGAATGCACTGAGAATATTCAGAAATAACAAATTCAGTAATGTTTCCATTGTTGAAGGAAATCTGCAGGGTTGGAAAAAACGGGGAAACGCTACAGTCTCAGGTCCTGTTACTGCTCAAAAAACCTGGAAACGTCAGCTGGGTGCGGGTGAAGTCTCGGTGTTGGATTTTAAACGCGCTATAAACGGTCAGGCAAACGCGCAGATTATTGATGTGCGTACCAATAAGGAAGTAAAATCAGGTACAATTCAAGGCGCATATCATATACCGCTCAATGAAATTACACAACGAATGAGTGAACTCAACCGTGGTACGAAAATTTACATATACTGTACCGCTGGAGCCCGTGCAAAAATGGCAAGCAGCTTCCTGAGAGAACAGGGGTTTGACGTCTATTATTTGCAGGCAAACATTAGCTGCAGCGGCGGAAAATGCACCATTACAGAGTAGTTAGCCGGTAATATCGCAGTTAATTCAGGCAGCTTTTAATGTGTGAAAAAGGTATCAAACCTTCACGAATGCAAAATATTGTCTGTCTAAAACCAACAACCGTAGAACCATTCCCCCCCGGTGTTATCCCGCCATCGACAATATAATCCACATCTGACCCGAAGATTTCGGCCACCTGATCTGCAGTTGTTGCCGGAGGATGGCCCGAGATGTTTGCACTGGTCCCGGTTACCGGCCCACCATACATTTGAACAATTTGTTGAACGAGGAAGTGTGGAGACTGACGAATACCAACCGTGCCTGTTCCGCCCGTGACCAGAGAAGACACCCTGGGAAGCGCAGGAAAAACAAGCGTTAAAGGACCAGGCCAAAACCTTGCCATCAGGGAGATGAAATCATGCGGTATATGCCTGGCAAATACGTCAACCTGCGCCTTTTTCTCAATAAGAAGCAAGATGGCTTTTTTGCTGGACCGCTGCTTAACGGCAAACAACCGTTCTAAAGCTGTTGTGTTAAAGGGGTCTACGCCAAGCCCGTAATACGTTTCAGTGGGGAAAGCAACCACGCCTCCCTGCCTGAGAATGCGGGCTGCCTGCGTAACAGCACCTTGCGGGCAGGTTTTCGTCACGAATGAAGAGCTTCATTTTTTTGAGTGACCTCTTTGGCCATGTCACGGCTGTACTTCACAAGCGCTGTGGTAATATCTTTACTTGTGATTGCAAGGATTCTTGCCGCAAGGACTGCCGCATTTTTTGCCCCTGCCTTACCTATCCCCATGGTTCCCACGGGTATTCCCGGAGGCATTTGAACCGTTGAAAGAAGAGCGTCCAGCCCATTTAATGAAGATGCGTCTATAGGCACCCCGATCACAGGAAGCGTTGTGTGCGCGGCAAGGACTCCGGCAAGATGGGCTGCCATTCCCGCACCAGCAATAATTATTTTAAGCCCCCGATCAGATGCGGTCCGGGCATATTCACTTGCCAAATCAGGTGTTCGATGAGCAGATGAAATCGTCATCTCATATTTAATTCCCAAAGATTTGAGAAGATCTGCTGCGGCTTCCATTACAGGCAGATCAGAATCAGACCCCATAACAATACCGACAGCCGGCCCACAGTTGCCCTTTTCTCGACATAGGGCTCGATGGCCGATATCGCGTCGAAAATAACATCCTTTCCATTTGATTTTATCAACAGCCTTGTATGCCTTTTCAATGGCCTTGGCAACCGTGGAGTCCATTGCCGTAACACCTAAAACCCGGCCTCCGTTAGTTACAGTTCGCCTGTTCTTTATTGTCGTTCCGGCATGAAAGACCATAACATCTTTCATTTTAGAGACATTGACAAGACCAGTAATAGGTTTTCTGGTTTCATACGGCCCGGGATATCCCTGGGAGGCCATAACAACACAAACCGTTGGTCGAGGGTCAATGTCCAGTTCAATGGTATGTAATTTGCCGTCAATTGCTTTTTCACAAATTTCGACCAGATCTGTATTTAACCGCATAAGAAGGGGCTGACATTCCGGGTCGCCGAATCTGCAGTTAAACTCAAGAACATCAATCCTGTCGTCACTAATCATCATACCCGCATAGAGCATGCCCTTGATCGGCCTGCCTTCTGCTGCCATTCCCCGGACCGTCGGAATCATGACTTCATTCATAACCCGCATGAT
>QNYF01000043.1 GCA_003978695.1 Desulfobulbus sp.
TTTTGGCCTGTATCCAGGGAAATATTTGCAAAAACAGTGTCCGGTTCGATAAGGACATCCTGGAGCACAATCCCAATCTGTTCCCTGAGAAATTCCGGAGAGAACTCAGACAACTGATGTCCATCCAGAAAAATTGTCCCCAGAGAAGGGTCGTAAAAACGGACCAGCAGACTCATTAATGTAGACTTCCCTGCTCCTGACGAGCCAACCAGTGCAACTGTTTCTCCGGGTCTGATATGTAAATCAACATTATCCAGCACCTGTTCGTCTTTGCTGTAACCAAAACTGACTGATGAGAAAACAATATCACCCCTGATGACTGCCGGGATAAATGGCCGTTGTGGGGAATTTATGCTGCTTGACGTATCAAGTAATTGAAAAATACGCTCTGCTGAAGCCATGGCCGACTGAACAATGGAATACTTCTGGGAAAGCTCCCGCATGGGTTGGAAGAACAGACGCATATACGAAAAAAATGCCACCAGCTCTCCAAGGGTCAACCTGTTTTTTATAACCTGCCCTCCTCCGTACCAGAGGATGACAGCCATGGCCAGAGCACCCATAAACTCCGTAAGTGGTAAAAAAGTACCAAATAACCTAATCTGCAGCAAAGTCCGTTGCAGATACTCACGATTAAGTTCTTTAAACTTGAGTAGACTTTCCCGTTGCCGGCCAAAAAGCTGCAGAACAGTGACAGCAGAAACGATTTCCTGTAAAAAAGAATTCAGCACAGCAAGTTGGCTGCGAATTGCCCGAAACCGATCACGGGCCAGACGGGAGAAAACCAGGGTTATTGTCAGGGACAGGGGAAGAAAGAGGGTCATAACCATGGCAAGCCGCACATTAAACAGGTACAAAAGAACAAGAATACCGACAAGCTTCAGTATATCGTTAAACAAGGTCACCATGACAGAGGTGAACATTTCGTGCATATTCTGAATATCATTTGTTAATCTGGTAACAAGACGTCCGGCAGGATGGGAATGAAAAAAAGCCAGATCAAGCCCCAGCAGATGACTGTACAGATCATTACGTATTCTGTGCATTACGGACTGGCCGATATATTCAAGCAGTACAACCTGAATAAAACCGGCACAAAACGCAATACCAATGGCCAGAATATACGCCTGCCCATAATGGAACAGATTGTTGACACGCAGCACAGTGCCATCTGATGACGCTGTCATACAGTTATCAATTGCCAGCTGCATGATCTTTGGCATAGCCAGGGTGGCGGCAGTAACCAGCAAAGAGAGAAGCACAGCCGCACCCAATCCCATAAAATGTCGGCGGCAATACCTCAGCAGCCGTCTCCAGAGCCTGGTATCGGAAACGCGGCCGATTCTCCCCTCTTCAAAATAGCCAAAATTATGCATCTTCCCGCCTTTGCTGTTTAGCCGCCATTGTCTGATACAGCACATTCCGGGCAAGCAGTTGCTGGTGATCCCCCTGATCAATTATTTTCCCCTGATCCATGATAATCACCTGGCCGGTCCCGGATAACAGCTTGAGACGATGCGATACTATCAAGACTATTTTCCCTTTATGGCAGGATTTGATCCCGGAAAAAACCAGCTGTTCGGTTTCCACATCAAGGGCGGAAAGTGCATCATCAATGATAAGAACCGGCCGATCGGCAAGCAGAGCCCGGGCAATTGCGATGCGCTGTTTCTGACCGCCTGAAAGTCGTATGCCACGCTCTCCCACAATTGTTTCATACTGATCTGCCATTCTGGAAATTTCTCCATCAATGGCTGCCAGCCTGGCAACCCGGACAATCTCCTTCCTGCTGGCATCTGGTTTGGCAAGACAGATATTTTCAGCAATGGTTCCGGAAAAAAGCACCGGCTGCTGACTGACATAGCTAATCTGGTCACGAAAAGTATCTAAAGAAAAATCATTGACGTCACTCCCGGAGAAATACAGCATTCCTCTCTCTACCGGATATTGCCGGGTAAGGACTCTGCATAACGTTGACTTACCGGAGCCGGTACTGCCTGCTATGCCAAGTATGCCCGGTCGGAGTGTAAGATCTATATCCTGCAGAGCTGGCTGTTTACTCCCGGGATACACAAAATCAAGACCTGAGCAGGCAAATGATAATTCTGTAATTTCAGGTTCATCCACTGAAGCATCAGGTTCTGCAAGCAGAGGACGTGTGGCCAGTAATCTGTGAATCCGACCTAGAGAAGTCAGTCCGCGCTGGGCCAGGTTCGTCACCCAGCCCACAGCCATCATCGGCCAGATAAGCATAAACATATAGGTGACAAAGGCCACAAAATCACCCAATGAGATTTCACCGGAAATAACAAATTTTCCGCCAAAATACAGAATCAGCAGCATACCTGTATTACCAACCAGGGTAGCAACCGGAAACAGTAATCCCTGAATGACCGCAACCTTGATATTAGCGTGTAAATACGCCTGTCCCAGCAGGTCAAATTCCTCTCTCTGACGCCGTTCCCGTGTATACCCTTTTATTAACCGGATAGAGACCATGGTGTTACGGGCAAATTCCGTGAGCAGAGAAAATTGCCTCTGGACCTGATCAAACTGTTTATGGAGTCTTCCAGATAATACTTTTGCGCATATTGCCAGCAGCGGCATGGGAATGATTGCGATCATGGTTAGGGTCGGGCTTATTCGTGCCATAAAAAAGAGAGCCGCAAGCGACATGACAACGGCATCAGCTGCCGCAACCATCCCCATACCAGTCGCCATCTGTACACTACTCAGATCATTGGTGGCATGGGCCATGATGTCCCCTGTAGTATGGGAGTCAAAAAAAGGCCTGTCCATTTGCAGAATATGACGCATTAACCTGTTCCGCAGATGCTGTTCCAGGAGTCTTGAAAAACCGATAATCAACGATCTCCAGCAAAAACGAAGTGCGGCAATGCTTGCAGCGGTAGCAAGAATACAGCCGCCAACTTTTGCTAGAGTGGAGGATGTGGCTGTTCCCTGAGCCAATGAATCTACACCCTGCTGTAAATAACCGGGAATTGTAAGCTGCAGAAAATCAACACAGAGAAGTGCCAGGAAACCAAGGAGAAGTCGTACCCGGTATTTTGCAAATTGAGGAATGATCAGACGCAGCAGGGAATGTATGGGAGGCCGCTGGTCGTGGCTGGATGCCCGTAAAGGAAATCTCACGTCTTGGTGCGCAACAACTCGTTATAGGCAGTAGTTAACTCGATAAACGCATCGTGATCCCCGCCTTTATCCGGGTGAAGAGACTGCGCCTTTTTGCGATACAATCGGGTTAACTCTGTTCTGCTGAGGGCAAAGAGTTCACCCTGTTTGATACCAAAAACCGTTGTCACTTCCTGCATGGACATCCGGCGGGAACCTTTTACCGATCCTGTCCGCTGGCCGAAACCACTGTGCGAGCGGATAAATTCATCCCAGGTTTGACCATTGGGAAATGAATAGTCAAAAAACATGATAACGTAACGTATCATATAAGAAACCAGGATGTTATCACGTTCCATTCCCTGCCAGAATACCGGATCATTATCAAGTTGACATATTTCCTTAAGAAAACACTCGTCAAGCATTTCGCTGTTCAGGGCATGGGGCATGGTCCTGGCACAGGCCTCTGAAAAATGCTTCTGCAGATCAAAAATGGCAAAAATATAGCGCTTATATTCCTGAGGGCGCAAGTCCTGTTCCCGCTCAAGCATGAGCTGTTCCAACTCATCTCGCGATTTATCGAGTAAGACTTTATACAGAGAAGGAGAACGATCCAGATCACGCAAATCGGTCTGACCAAAACGAAGAAAATAAATACGCCTGCGGTCAAAAACATGGGTTTGGGCAATAATTCGCTCCCGGGTTGCGGGATCCATCCTTTTCCAGCGCCGGTTGGCGGTTCGATACAAAAAGGGTGCGACCCGGCTTTTGATATACGGTTCAAGAAAGGGAAGAAAAAAAGGCTCGACTTCATCGTAATCAACGGAAAAACCAGACTGTTGCATCAGCTCAAAAAAGAGGTCATCAATATAAAACGAAGAACCGCCCGGGTATTTTATAAACCGGCCCGGGTCGTCACCCAGATCAAGTAAATCACGATGCCGATAAATATTACCTTCACGAAAAGACTCGCGAAGCTGGTAATGAAGACGATTATTAATAAAACGACGGGCTAAATACATGCTTTTTACGGGCAAGAAACTCGGGCTAGAGGGAAAAAAGAAGAAACTGCAGTTGGACCGAAATACTACTCATCAGGTGTCAGCCAGAAGTTCGCGAACGGTTGCCAGCAACACTTTTATATCAAAAGGTTTTGCAAAAATGCGATCCGCTCCAAGCTCCATTGCTGCAGGAAGATAGGCTTCCGGACCAATTCTTCCGCCACCTGAAATCGCAATAATCTTTACTTCCGGAGCGCTTTTTCTCAACTTACGAATGGTTTCAAGCCCTTCCTGCTCAGGCATGATCAAATCCGTAATAATAAGATCAGCGGGCTGTTCTTCGAAGAGTTGCTGGCCAAGACGGCCATTTTCAGCCACGTCCACATCAAATCCTGCCCATTCCATGGTTTGCCGCAAGAGAATCAGCATCTGTTCATTATCATCTATAACAAGTATACGCATCGTTTTATTGAGTGGAATTTAACAAAAAAACCTGTCGAATAGTTACCGCAAGATCTTTCATGTCTATGGGTTTGGCAAGAAACGCATTAATTCCCTCTTTTCTGGCAGATTCTTCCGTTACCGGTTCAGCATACCCGGAGCAGAGAATAACCGGCAGGTTTGCCTGTAATTTTTTTATGGCGCGAGCAAGTTCCAGCCCCGTCATATGGGGCATAGTTTGATCTGTAATAACCATATCAATTTTGTGCAATTTATTTTTTATATGCGCGAGTACCTCCTGTCCGCTTGCTGCAGGAAGAACTGTATAACCAAGGTATTCCAGCATTTCGGAAAACATTTTTACCAACTCCTCTTCATCATCAGCAAAAATAAGCGTCTCTGATCCTTTGAGCATGGTTGCTACAGCATTATTAGTGCCCTTCTCCTTGAAGGTATTGACCTTGGGAAAATATATGGCAAACTCAGCCCCCTTACCCGGTTCAGAATGGACATCAATGGTCGCATTATGTTGGGTGGCAATGCCGTGCAACACAGCAAGACCAAGGCCTGAATCTACACCACCATCCCCTGTTGTAAAAAATGGATCATAAATCCTTTCAAGAACTTCTTCGCTCATCCCCACTCCGGTATCCTTGACAGAAAGGACAATATACTCTCCATTCTGCAGATGTTGCGAAAGCGTTTCGGCTCCGGCACTGGTCACTTTCTTTTCTTTGACAGTTATCTCAATGACACCATGTTGATCGCCAATTGCTTCAACAGCATTGGTGCAGAGATTCATGAGTGCCTGATGAATCTGAGTGGGGTCCGCATAGATGTAACCAACATCTTCTGCTATTTCCGCCCGAAGCTCTATGGTTGCCGGAACAGTGGATTTCAGAAACTTCACGGTCTCTTTTATGATTGGCGTGATAATAACATCTCGCCGGCTGGTGGATGTCTGCCTGCTGAAGGTGAGAATCTGATTAACGAGATCCTCTGCCCGTTGCCCGGCTTTTTGAATCGCAAGAAGATGCTCCTGTATATCCACTTTTTCCAGTTCAGGGGCCATGACTCCCATCTGACCGACATCCCCGCTCAATCGATACTGGAGCAGATCGGCATTGCCAAGAATTACGCCTAAAATATTATTGAAATCGTGGGCAATTCCACCGGCAAGGGTTGATATCGCATCCATTTTTCGGGCCTGGACCAACTGATTTTTCAAATTTCGCTGCTGGGTAATGTCTAGGGCCGAATGAATATATCCAACCAAAACATCATTTTTAAACAGTGGGGCGCATGTCACGCGAAGATATTTCCCCAACAAAGATCGTTCCATATCGAGGGAATAGCTGTCTCCTTTGTTTCGCACATGCTCAAGGGGACAATCCTGGCACTCAAGGCAGGCAAAAAGCTCGTAGCATTTATGCCCTATAATTTCAGTATAGGTTGACGGTAACAACGCATACGCGGCACGATTTGCCTCAACGACCTCTTTATCTTTGTTCAGAATAAGCACAGATTCAACAAGGGCGTCAAATATATGCTGCCATGTCTCCGAGCCGCCAGAACGTAATTCATCCATTATAACCCCGCGTATGTTCAGGGAAAACAAAAATTTACCCGAGCCGTTACTATTTAGCTGCACCCCATCTTACGACAATCAGGGCGCCTCACATAGACGAACTATAGTTCGTTGGCCTGCTTGCCACAATATGGGGCATATCTGAACAGTTAGAGACCACACGTTATGCCAAAGTCGTGGTGCTACCGTAATAGTTACCCCAAGTCTATAGCTGTGACTGCAGCCTTAACCCGAGAGTTTAATCTCAGGAAGAATTCTTCTGAAAACAGTCTCCCGGAAGAAACGAACCAGCTGCTCTCTCCTGCTGGCCAGGCGAACCTGTTCAGGAATAAGATATGAAGGCTCATTTTTCATAATAGACATTTTATACTCAATGTTTGGAGCAAACCGGTTATCAAGATACCAGGCATAACACAGACCAAACAGGAGTCCCGGCGGTGTAAAACCTTCTTCGCCATTGACCAGTCGCGTATAAAGCCGTTCACATTTTGCCGAGGAATACATACGGCATAACTGTATATAGGTATCTAAATCAGACAGGGATAAAAAACACTCAAGCTCTGCCGCTTTCCTCATTTGCAGACAAAATACCCGGCCGACGTTGTCTCCTTTAAAAGAGACATCCTCCATCCATTTTTTTTCTGCATAATTTCCAAGAAGAGACTGGCCAAGCCCGACCAGAAAAACCATCTCAAAACGCTGAAGATTCTCAGTCTGATCACTGCGTATTTTAATAAACCCATCCGCAGGATCAAAGAAAGAAAACACATTATCCCAGATTTGGCTGCGCTTCCAGCTGTGTATATCTACCAGGCAGACACCTCGAACAAACTGGATATGGTCCATAATGATATCTGGATGACGCCAGATAATTTCTCCAATGCAGTCCCTGATATGCTTCCTGCGCTCAGCTTCCATGGCGTGCATTTCATCGCTTTCCGATGAAATGCAGGAAAAATCCAAGGCATTAAGTTTGTAAAAGATTCTTGCGTAGCGGATACAGGGATGTTGTTTATCCGCATTGACAAAAGCGGAAAATCTCAGGGCAAAAGGGAGCTTATCCCGCTCTTTTGAGCTGCTGAGGAAGCCGCTGGCTCTTAGCCCTGTCAACACTTTCAGGACAAGTGCGAGTGAATCTGGATCGTGCTGGATGACATGACGGTTCTGAAGAAGATCCCGTGAAAAAATATAGGCACAGACTGGCTCAAAGCCAAGTCGCCTCACACGCCTTCTGTCAAGGTAAATTGGCTCCTTGTCTTCAAGGGCATAATTCTGCAGAACAGAGCCGGGTATATCGGCCAGATCAAGACTCAAGACATGGGTAAAAAGGTTCTGAATTCCTCCTGAAATATTATGTTCATATGCTTTGATCAGATCTGAGACGTGAAATTTGCGTTCCGGTACATCACGAGTTGCGTCGGTTTCTCCTTTCTGCACCCAGATATTTGCGATCAGCAATTTGAGAGCTTTTGTATTTTCCCGGATAAGCTCAGAAAGTCCCGGAACCTGCAGAATTGGTATTATTGAAGAATACAGGCTTCCGGGTGCCATGATGATAATGTCCGCATTTTTGAGTAAATCAGGGATGCAGCAGGGTACTTGTGGCTCATCCTGAAATTCAACCATCACCCTGTCAACAGGGTAGCCCCGTTGGGCTGCACCTGATTTACACTCACTGGTGACCACGACACCATTTGCGTACATCATCTGTAACCGGGCAGAGGTTGTGGTGCAGGGAAGTACAGAGTTCTCTCCGGCACCTAAAACACGGGCCAGTGCAGCAAGGCCATCCAGTGTGGCTCTATGGATCAATGCCGGACGTGATGACAGCTCATCAGAAGACAGATCTGCAGGTAACTGTTCATAGATTGCAGATGCCAGCAGTAAATTCCCCAGACATTGTGGCCGATCAAGAGCTGCAGCCATGCGCTCATCAAAAAAAAGACGCTCAAGCAAAGAGGAAATGGCGTCGTTTAGTGGAGCGGGAAGACCGGGGACATCAGCCGTACTATCTGCAATCAGCCGGGCGGGAGAAACCGGGTGGGAGATGAAGCGATAATTAAAAAGCGTATGCAGAATAGCCGCAACCTGAACAACTCTGTTGTCATCCAGATGATATATTTTCTGAAGGCGTTTTTTTTCAATAGCAGCCAGCAGGACATGACGCAGGTCCCCCAGGGCTATCAAAGGAAAATCCTTCAGCAGCTCACCGGTAGAACCACCGTCATCGGTGACACAGACAATGGAATGAAGACAGGGAAAGACCTCTTTAAGCCCGGTAAAAGGGGTGTCCTTCCACTCGGGACGTCTCGAGTCTCCGCCGACAATATTCGACAGCCCGGTACCACCGCCCAATACCACGACATTCAGGTCGCTGACATCATAGTTGCGCAAGCAGTCTGCCAGTTGCCGCAACTCGCTGCCGGCAGTCTGGCCGCCTGGCGGAATTTCCCCAAGGGCAAGAGAGACAACCCGTTCTGTCAGAGTGCCGCTGCCAAGAAAGTCTAAGGTACTATGCTTTGTTTGCGTGTGTTCCTGCAACTGATGCCGCAGGAACACTGTATCATTGCTCACAGTTAATCGTCTTGTCTACCCTCAGGGCTGCAGTGACAGGTAAAGGAAAAGACTACATTCCTGTAGCTTCCATCTGTTTGGAAACAGCTTTAACAGAACCGGCCAATGCTGTTTTCTCTTCTTCAGTAAGTTCAAATTCAAGAATCCGCTCCACACCGTTTTCACCAAGGACAATGGGGACACCCAGGAAATATCCGGAAATACCGAATTCACCTTCAAGATACGTTGCGCACGGCATCACCCTTTTACTGTCGGTAAGGACGGCCTCTGCCATCTCAACAGCGGCAAGACCAGGGGTATAAAATGCGCTTCCTGTTTTCAGATGATTGACGATTTCAATGCCGCCGGTTTGAGTTCTGTGGACAATTTCCGCAATTCGCTCTTCTGAGAGCAGGTCTGCTATGGGGACTCCGCCTACATTGGCAAGCCGTACCAGCGGCAGCATAAGATCTCCATGAATTCCCATTACAAGAGCATTGACATCTGATGGCGCAACACCAACAGCATCCGCAATAAACGTCCGATACCGGGCCGAGTCCAGTACGCCGGCCATACCGATAATTCTGCTCTTATCTAAACCTGTTGCCTTAAAAGCGGTATGAACCATGGCGTCAATGGGATTTGTCACAACAATCATGAAACAGTCAGGAGAATGCTTGACTGCCTGTTCCGCACAGGACTTAACAATGGCAACATTTTTTGCAAGCAGATCATCACGGGACATACCGGGTTTTCTGGCAAGCCCTGCGGAAATAATCACCACATCAGAGCCCGCAGAATCAGCATAGTCATTGGAACCCGTTATTGTTCCGGGAAAAGAGTCCAAGGGACCGGACTGCCATAAATCCAGTGCTTTTCCCTGGGGTATTCCTTCCATGACATCGAGCAGGACCACATTTCCCAGTTTACGAACCAGTGCCCAGTGAGCAGCTGTTGCGCCAACGTTTCCTGCGCCTATAATTGTAATTTTTTTCTTCATTGATAATCACCTCATCTGGTTATGGACAATGAATTTCCTGCTCAACAGGAAGCAGATAACCCATTCAATTAACTATTGTTCTCTACAATCTACAACAAAACTCAGGTCCAGAGTTATCCGGCCGTGGCTGAACGTATCATCTCTTCCACCCTTGCCGCATCCTGTGGGGTATCAACCTCTATTGAATCGTGTTGCGTCAATACCACCCGGATGGTGTAGCCATATTCAAGGGCCCGGAGCTGTTCAAGTTTTTCAAATCGTTCCCATTCCCCTTCAGGCAGGGCTACAAAGGTTAACAAAAATCCTTTGCGATACGCATAAAACCCCAGATGCTTGTAATATGTCGGCTGTATAGACTCTTCGGGATTTCGCTGGAAGGGAATAGGTGAACGTGAAAAATACAGGGCGTTGTTATTACAGTCAAAGACTGTTTTTACATGATTGGGATCGTTAATCTCCTCAGGCCGGATGATCTTATAAATCAACGTCGACATGGGGAGAGCGGGATCCTGCAGCAGAGGACCGGCCACCTGTTCCACAACTTCCGCCGGGAACAGCGGCTGATCACCCTGGATATTCACCACAACATCATGCTCCTCAATGTCAAGCAGATCTGCAGCCTCAGCCAACCTGTCTGTACCGGAAACATGATCAGATCGTGTCAAAACGACCTCCCCACCAAAATCTCTGACCTGTTTCGCTATACGTTCATCATCTGTGGCAACGACAACCCTGGAAAGCAGTTCAACCTGACTGGCACGTTCTACGACATGCTGAATCATGGGTTTACCGTTAATAAGGGCCAGAGGCTTTCCTTCAAAACGATTGGAATGGTACCGGGCCGGAATTACTGCCACAACCCGGGTATCGGATTCACTCATGAATGTTCCTTACTTTGCATTTATTGATCAAATCATGATACATTGCGCTCCATGAAATATCAATCATCAAACAGATTCGTGCACCCTTTTCACGTGGGGGCAACCCGGTGATAATGTCCTCCAGCATTGCTGTGTCTGCCCAGGGGCCGGAGCATGCCCCGCAGGCAGAGCAGCTGGCAAAAAAACTCGGCTTACCCAGGGCTCAACCTGGCAGACATTACGAGCTTTTGCTTCACTGCTGTGATACCGGGCTGGAACTTGTCGACAAGAGAGAGAAAAAACAGAAAAGAACTGTTCGGGTCGACTTTGCAAAAGGACAGGCAGCTCATCGCAGACGACAGCAAAAAAAGGAGATGCTGGTCCGGGCAGTCGGTATTACAGAGGGTATGCCGCCAGCCGTGATAGATGCAACAGGAGGCCTTGGCAGAGATAGTTTTATCCTCGCAACTTCGGGCTGTCGTGTGCAAACCTTTGAGCAGGTGCCACTTATCGCGGCCCTGCTGGAGGACGGCTTGCAGCGGGCCAGACTGCATCCTGAAACCAAAAAAATTGCCGAAAGAATAACCCTGATTCAGGAGGATGCCCGGATCACACTGCAACGCATGCAGCGCACAGGTCAAAAGACTGATGTTGTCTATCTCGACCCCATGTTTCCCAAACGGCAGAAATCAGCCCTGGTAAAAAAAGAACTGCAACTGCTGCACATACTGGCAAAAAAGGACATACAGCCGGACAGACTCTTCCTGGCAGCCCTCCAGGCGGCAAGGATGAGGGTTGTTGTTAAACGCCCGGTAAAATCATCAACCCTTACAGAACTACCTCCTTCACATTCTATTACCGGAAAAACCATCCGCTTTGATGTCTATATGATTTGAAGCGCCATTAAACTCAAAATGTCTCCGGGTAAACCCACATGGCTTAAGCATACTGGCCAACCATAACAACGACATAACTCCGCTGTTACCCCCCTCACTGCGACATGGCAGACCTGTTCTGCAAGACAATTACCGGGTAAATTTGTAACTGCTCGGGAGTGCCTTAGATTCGTTTATTTAAGACTGTGAAGCGTACTTGCGCTACTCGAGCAGGCTTAAATAAACAATGAGGTAAGCAAAGACTCCGTGAGGTGTTCCTGAAGTTACAGACACCACACGTTATGCCAAAGTCGTGGTGCTACCTGAATAAGCAATTTCACATCATATTTTCCGGGTCAATATCAAGATCCATTCGCACACCGGGCTGGCATATTTTGGTTTTCTCTGCGAGTAACTTATCGCAGGCCGCATGCAGGTCAGTAAAAAATACACTCTTCAGCAACATCTGCCATCGGTATTTGTTTTTAATCCTGGCTAGCGGTGCTGGAGCTGGACCCAGAATCTCGATCTGGTTTTTTTCAGAACAGGAACGAAGAAATACAGCCCCCCTGTTTGCAGATCTGGCAACCCGTTCTTCATCCTCGCCACTGAATTTCACGTTAACAAGTCGCGCAAAAGGAGGATAGAAAAGAGGTTTTCTCTGCTCAACTTCGCAGGTATAGAGTTGTTCGTAATCATGCTTTCTGGCGAACTCAATCGCATAATGATCAGGCTGATACGTCTGGATAATAACCCGGCCAGCCAACTCCCCCCGCCCTGCCCTCCCGGTTACCTGGGCCAGCAGCTGGAATACCCGCTCAGAGGCTTTATAATCAGGAACTCCCAGGCCACTGTCTGCCCAGACAACCCCCACCAATGTCATTTTCGGAAAATGCAGCCCCTTGGCAACCATCTGGGTGCCGATAAGAATATCAACATCATGGTTACGAACCTGCTGTAAAATGGACATATATTTTTTTCGATCCGTGGTGGTATCGCTGTCAAGTCGTGCTACTCTTGCATGGGGTATAAGCTGTTTTACCTCCTCTTCGATTCGCTCTGATCCGACTCCAAGGCCGACCACAGAACGGGAACTACACCCCGGACAGACTATTTGCGGAGAAAGAGAAAATCCACAATAATGACACATCAAAACATTCTTCTGCCGGTGAAGAGTGAGAGAGACCTTACAGTGTTGACATTCGATTATGTGTCCGCAATCCCGGCAGAGCATGAAGGAAGAAAATCCCCGTCGATTGACAAAGAGCAGGCTCTGCTGCCGTTTTTCCATATTCTCATGTAAAGCCCGGGTCAGTTGGTCTGAAAAAAACAAGTCAGGCCGGGATCTTTTTTGCGCGCCAAGATCAACAATACTGACTTCCGGCATTGCCTGATTCTGGACACGTCTGCGCATTCTCAGCAGCTGATACTTTCCGGTTTCTGCGTTGTGAAAACTGGTCACGGATGGGGTAGCGGAGCCGAGCAAAACCGGACAATCCGCAAATTTTGCCCGTAACACGGCAAGGTCACGACCATTATAGCGCAGGCCATCATCCTGCTTATAGGCTGGTTCATGCTCCTCATCTACAATCACAAGACCAAGATCTGCAAGAGGAGCAAACACAGCAGACCTGGCGCCGATAACAACAGTGACCTTTTTATCTAAAATTCGCTGCCACTGATCATAACGTTCTCCTGGAGAAAGCCCGCTGTGTAAAACAGCCAGGGTGTCACCAAAACGGGAATAAAAATGGGCCTCAACCTGTGAAGCCAAAGCAATTTCCGGGACCAGAACAAGCACTGTTTTACCAAGTTCAAGACATGTCTGTGCAGCCCTTAAATACACTTCAGTCTTTCCGCACCCTGTTACACCAAAGAGGAGGAAAGGCGAAAAAACCTGTGCAACAACACTCTTGTTAAGTCCGGCAAGAACGGTTTCCTGTTCAACCGTCAGCGTCTCCGGCTTTGGGAAAAAAGGCGGCAGACAGCCAAAAGGATCACGATAACAACGCTGCTCTTCAAGGGTGATTAATCCTCGGCCAGCCAATGCATGCAACGCCTTGCCTGCCCCGGGATATTCGCGGGTCAACTCGGGACGGGGCAGGGTCATCCTGCCCTTGCTCTTTGCAAAAAAGAGTTCAAGTGTTGTACGTTCTGGTTTTGTAAGATCTGCGGGTAACTCCGGCCACTCCTGCTTCCCGCTCTTACCCTGAGCTGAAGGGGTAAGTTGCGAGGTCAACTTCACCACGGTCATCCTTTTTACTCTAACCCCGGGCTCGACAATTACCTCGGAAATATCAAGCCATCTTGCCTCCTGCCATTTTTTTAACAATCGCTGCTGAGAGGGTTTTCTCCAGATGGTCGCCACTGTACCGGGAAGCAGCTCACCCTTATCAAGAAGACGTCTCATCCATGACTTCTGCTGTTTTAGAGCATCAATTTCCCCGGTGAGATTATGTATCCCCGATTGGGTAAGAACCACTTTTCGACCGGACCTGACAATCAAGCCGCCCGGCAACGCCGTTCGAATGACTTCACCTAAAGGAAAATGATAATACTTAGAAATCCAGGAGAAAAACTGCAGGAGAGAAGAAGGAAAAATAGGCTCTATATCAAGAACATCGGCAACAGACTTAACTTCATACTCAAGCTCTTCTGTCTTAACCTCGGCAAACCCCAGCACATACCCGGTTACCAGTCGGTTGCCCAACGGCACCAAAACCCGAATACCAGCCGGAAGAGCCGCACTCCTCCCCTCAGGCTGGCTATAGGTCAGGTGACCGGGAACAGGCGCTGCAACAGCGATATCATACAACAACATGTGAAAAGAAAACTACCAAAGATGCATCAGCAACATTTTTTTGCATTGCAGATGGAATGGAGATGCTCTTTAAACGGAGTGCCCAACGTTGGATGTTCCAGGGCAAAATCAACAATAGCCTTTAAATATCCGAGCTTGTCGCCGGCATCATATCTCCTGCCCTCAAACTCATAGGCATACATGCCCCGCTTGTTGGAAAGGGCCAGCAAAGCATCAGTAAGCTGAATTTCCCCACCGTGGCCTGGAGTGGTTTTACCAAGAAATTCGAAAATTTCAGGCATAAGCAGATAGCGACCAATAATGGCCATATCGGAATCAGAGGTGCCTGGTGCGGGTTTTTCAACCATCCGCTTCACCTTAAAGGTACGTTCATGCTCTGTTTTTTCACCTTCAACGATCCCATATTGAAAGGTTTGATTTTTCGGCACACGCTGGACAGCAACAATGGATTCTTTGACCTTATGGTATAAATCGATCATCTGTTTGCAGCAGGGAGTCTCACTTCGCACCAGATCATCGCCCAGTAAAACGAGAAAAGGATCATCACCGATAACATGACGGGCCATCCAGATGGCATGACCAAGCCCTAAAGGCTCTTTCTGACGAACTGAAACTATATCAATAAGGCTGGAAATTTTATTTAATTCATCCCGTAACGCCCTTTTCCTCTTCTGCTTGAGGAGGGTATCAAGACGAAAATCATAGTCAAAATGATTTTCAATGGCAGATTTTCCCTCAGAAGTTATCAGGATAACCTCATCAATTCCTGAAGCAACAACCTCTTCAACAATATACTGTATCGTCGGACGATCAACGATGGTCAGCATTTCCTTGGGGATTGCTTTGGTTGCCGGCAGAAATCTGGTTCCCATGCCTGCAACCGGAATGACAGCTTTACGAATTCTTTTCATCCTTTTCTCTCTGGTAATTTCAGGGGTGTTATCGTCTCCAAATCATAGTATACATAACCCTTTGGCATCTTACTCTTTCACCCTTAACCTGTCTAAAGTTTTTTTCTTTGATGAATATGCATTTCCCCGAAATTCTTCCTATAACAGGCAGAAAAGACGATATAATTTCCGCCATCAGTTCGCATCAGGTTGTCATTATAGCTGGTGATACCGGTTCAGGAAAAACAACTCAGCTGCCCAAGATGTGTCTTGAGGCCGGTCGTGGCAGAAAAAGGATTATCGGCTGCACCCAGCCCCGCCGCATTGCAGCAGTTTCAGTTGCCCAAAGGGTTCAGGAAGAGACAGGTTCTCCTGAGATGGTCGGTTACAAGATCAGATTTCACGATCAAACCAGCAGCACAACACGAATTAAGTTCATGACCGACGGCATTCTGCTTGCCGAAACCCGCAGCAACCGGAATCTCCATCAGTACGACACAATTATCATTGATGAAGCCCATGAACGCAGCCTGAATATCGACTTTCTGCTGGGTTACCTTCATCAGCTGCTGAAAGTACGAAATGATCTGAAATTGATCATTTCCTCGGCAACGATGGATACTGAAAAATTCAGCCATCATTTTTCAGATGCACCGGTCATTGCGGTTTCCGGACGAACCTACCCGGTGACCTACCATTACAAGACCGTACCATCCGCAAACGAAGATGACCTCAATATGGTGGAACTTGCTGTCCGGGAAACCGTCAGCCTGGCCGACACCCCCGATGGTGGAGACATTCTGGTCTTCATGCCGACGGAAAGAGACATCATGGATACAGTTGCTCTTCTCCGAAAGAGAATTGTTCATCCGGCCCTCGTGCTCCCTCTGTTTGGCCGCTTGGGGGGTGCAGACCAGCGCAAAATTTTTTCAACATCACGCCAGCGAAAAATCATTGTGGCAACTAATGTGGCTGAAACATCCCTCACGATCCCTGGTATTCGAGCGGTTGTTGATACAGGAGTTGCACGAATTGCCCAGTACAACCACCGGGCCGGCACTACCAGCCTCCCTGTACGGCGAATTGCACGAGCAAGTTGCGATCAACGTGCGGGGCGCTCCGGCAGGACAGCTCCGGGTACCTGTATCAGATTGTACAGTGAAGAGGATTATCTGAGCAGGGCTGAGTTTACGTTGCCGGAGTTACTCCGCTCCAACCTGGCAGAAGTCATACTGCAGATGATCTCTCTTGGCCTTGGCGATCCTCGTCAATTCCCCTTTATTGATCCCCCTGCCCCCCGGGCAATCAATGACGGATATCGCATTTTAAAGGAACTGGGTGCGATTTCTCCTGATAACCGGCTTACCTCAAGGGGAAAAATCATGGCCGGCCTGCCCCTTGATCCCAGAATATCACGAATGATTATAGCCGGTGCCGAACTTGGAGCCTTAAAAGAAATCACTATTATTGCCGCCATGCTCTCCATTCAGGATCCCCGCATTCGGCCCGCAGAAAAAATTGAACAGGCAAGACAGGCGCACCAGCAATTCCTCTGCCCCGGGTCTGATGTGCTTGGTTTTATCAAACTCTGGCAAAGCTGCAAAACCGCCATGCAGGGTAATCAACCGGCAAAGGGACTGCGGCATTTTTGCAAACAAAACTTCTGCTCCTGGCAGAGAATGCGGGAATGGTTTGACATCCATGACCAGATTCTGCGTATTATCAAACAGCATAAAGGGTTTTCCGTAAACACAGAGCCTGCATCTGCCGCTGCGATTCACCAGGCACTTACGGCCGGTTTTCTTCGCAATATAGGTATGCGAAAGAAAAAAAACACCTATCAGATAAGCGCAAACCGCGAGGCTGTTTTGTTTCCAGGCTCTGCCTTGTACAACAAGGGCGGTCAATGGATTGTTGCCACGGATTTTGTCCAGACCTCCCAGCTCTTTGCCCGGGTTGTGGCAAATATTGATGTTGACTGGCTGGAAAAACTGGGAGGAGACCTGTGTAAAAGATCCTGGTCCGATCCCCACTGGCAGAAGAAATCCGGTCAGGTAACCGCCCTTGAAAAAGTCACTCTTTTTGGTTTGGTGCTGACTTCCGGCCGCCGGGTTAACTATGGAAGAATCAATAAGAAAACTGCCGCTGAAGCCAGGGAAATATTTATCCGGGAGGCACTCATTCACGGCAACCTCAACGGCAGATACCCCTTTCTCACACACAACCGCAAGCTGGCAGATCGATTTGCTGAAATGGAAGAAAAACTGCGCAGACGCGGAATTGTCATGGACGAGCAGGTACTCTTTGATTTTTACGACAACCGTCTGGGCATGGTTTACGACAGATTTACGCTCAACAGAGTATTACGTAAAAAAAAGTCAGATGCCTTTTTACGCATGCAGGAAGAAGACATCTGCAAAATGCTGCCGGAAACCGATGAACTGTACAGGTTTCCTGACACTTTACAGACCAGTGCGGGCAGCCTCAGCCTTTCTTACCGTTTTCAACCCGGACACGAAACAGATGGAGTGACAATAGATATTCCTGTTCACAGCTACCCTTCACTGCAACCGGCAATCTTTGAATGGCTGGTGCCGGGTTTACTTGAAGAAAAAATATTCTTCCTGCTCAAAGGTCTGCCCAAGCGCCTGCGAAAGCTGTTTGTCCCTCTTCCTGACGCCGTTGATACTCTCATGGACGGCCTTGATATGTATAATGGCTCTTTATATCCAGCTCTTGAACGGATAATACTCCGACGTTTCCAGGTAACTGTAGTTCGCGCCGACTGGCAGCTCGACAATCTCCCCCCTCACCTGCGGATGCGATTTGAGCTGAGAGATGACAAGGGGAAACGACTTCACAGCAGCCGGTCGTTTCACGAGCTTAAGCCCTATTGCCAGAAAGTCTCTCCAGAGAGCACGCCACAAGAACAAGGTGATCTTCCTCAACTGGACAATATTACCAGCTGGAATTTTACCACTCCTCCGGAACCGATCAGCCGGAGAAATCAGAAAAACGGAACAACGACTCTTTTTTATCCCGCCTTGACTTCGGATACAGAAAAAAAATGCCTGTGTTTGCGCTATATCCAGGACAAGATACAGGCTGAAAAACAAAACCGTGAGGGGTTGCGGCTGCTGTTCGCCTTGGAGTTTTCAACTGAAATTAAAGCATTAAAAAAAGAATGCAAGGCAGCAGTCGCCGGTCATACCGCCTCATGGCTATCCCTTGGGATAAAGGCCACTGCAGCAGAAAT
This sequence comes from Desulfobulbus sp., assembly GCA_003978695.1. Taxonomy (GTDB): domain Bacteria; phylum Desulfobacterota; class Desulfobulbia; order Desulfobulbales; family Desulfobulbaceae; genus Desulfobulbus_C. The sequence goes on from QNYF01000043.1 coordinate 18,418, forward strand.
AAGGAATCAACTTACCGAGTGCATCCTGGATATTGTTTTTGCTGTCA
>QNYF01000158.1 GCA_003978695.1 Desulfobulbus sp.
CGTGTCCTCCTGCATACGCAGAAAAAGGTACCAGACTTATTTTCCTCCTTGGAAATCAGGGGACATCCATGATAAGTAAAGTCAAGTGGAAAACGGAAATTTCCTGTATTTCATTTCCACTGAGGCGATTTGTTTTCTCGAAGTTCGATCATCTTGTGGTCCAGAGGCGGAGAACTTTCAAATATTCGTAGCCGTTTGGTCACCAGATGACCGGACGGGCTACAACAACTCCACCATTTCCAGCATAAGTACGACTCACAGTCTTCAATGAACAGGTACGCGTAGACTCCGAATCTAAGACACTTCTGAACAAGTTACAGTACCGTGGTTCTGTAAGTTCTTCCTCCCCACCTTAACAGTTACAATTACAGCAGTGTAAGCAGCATAGTCCTGCAGCTGAAATTGAAAATGGAAACTGACAAGCGGTTAGCGAAAGAAGTAAAGAAGCTCGTGGAAAAAATGAGTAAAGGTCAAAAGCGGACTTGACCCCCTGATAGATGTCCCCTATGTTTATTTTCCTATTGTTCATTCTCATTATTCTTACTTTCACCACAGGGACCTCATGGAAAGATTACTGGTGATTATCCTTGGAGCCGCCACGGCACTCATTTTTTATTACTGGTGCATCAGGATGGTGCGCAAAAAGTCGGTGCAGGAGTATATTCTTTCTCACCAGAGAATTCTCCACCCAAATGCCATCTGTTACTGGCGGGCGGCAATGGCCATGCTTGCATATGTTCTCTATTTTTTTATGAACATGCAGTCCATCGCCATTATTATCTTTTCTCTTTCTGCCGTACTTGACGGTGTGGACGGACTGGTAGCCAGGCAGTGCAACCTTATATCAAAATGGGGAGAATGGCTGGACCCGCTGTGTGACAAACTCACCTACCTGCCTCCCCTGCTGGGATTTGCCCATGTCGGGATTCTCTCTTCACGGCTTGTCTGGATGCTTATTACTGTTGAGCTTGCCGGGCAGTTTCTGGTGCGGCATATTTTAAAACTGATCAACTCCTCAGGTGCTGCCAATAATTTCGGTAAAATCAAGGCCATAATCTGTTTTGCTCTGGTTGTTTTTTGTACCCTGCTCGACAAAAATCCGGATGTTCTCAACTTGGCCGATGAAATCCTGATTGCCTGTATAATCCTGGCTACAGCATCAATTGTCTTTAAATTCGTTCCCCACCGGCTGTATGCGGACATCCTCTCTACGCTTAATTTCTGCTGTGGAATAACAAGCCTTTACCTGACATACAGGCATCACCTGGCCTGGGCGATCATGGTCATTATTGTCGGCCAGCTCTTTGACCTGTTTGATGGCAGAATGGCGGAAAAACATGGAGGCACCAGATTTGGTCCCTATCTTGATGATATTGCCGATTTTGTCAGTTTCGGGCTGGCACCAGCGTATATTATTTACAAGTCCGGCGGAGTACTTTCCTGGCTGTTTGGTTGTATTTTTATCGGCGGTGTGGCGTTCAGGCTGATCAGGTTTGTGACGATTGACAAAAAAAAGGATGATCTGCCGGAAGGAATTTTTAACGGTTTGCCCAGTCCGGCTGGCGCAATGATTGTCCTGGGTGCATCACTTGTGGCTCCAGCAAACCTGCTCTCGGCAATCGCCATGATCTCGGTTGGACTTATGGTGAGCCATGTCCGCTTTACTCATTTTGGCAGGGTTATGCTCAAACAGATGCCCAAACCTGTGTTTTTCATGCTAAGCGCAATGATCACGGTATGTATCGCCTTTATTCTCAAGACAAAAAATGTTGAGATGTTTGGCTACCTGCTCTCTGGTGCTGTTTTACTCTACATTATTACAGGAAGAAAAAAACAGGATGCCAGCCAGCCCCGTCCCGGGGAAAATTGATTATCGCGCCTGTTCTATGGTCTGTTGATTCTGCCGCACAAGCGCCCGGTTGCCCCGCGCCAGGCTGTTGGACTTTGTCGCAAGTGATCTTGCCTGAGCATACCTGCGCTGTAACAACCTGACCCTGGCCAGTTTTGACCAGAGCAGAGCATCTTTTGGGGCAATTCGCAATCCCCGCTCAAGGGTCTGCGCAGCTGCTTTAAGTTTTCCCTGATTCATTTGCCGGTCTGCCTGACTGCTGAAATTTGCAACCGCCTTATTTGCGGGCCGGGGCAACTGCTGCCGCCCGACCTGCGGTACAGACCTGTTGGTTGCAGGCTGCTCAAAGGGTTTGCGGGTCTGCCGACGGGTATGTTTGCGGACCGGAGCAGGCGCAGGCGTCGATCTGTACACCGGCTTGCTGTACCGGGGAGCGACACAGCCCGATGCTGCCAGTAGAAAAAAACAGGCCATGCTTACCAACAGATAGTGTTTCATTGAAAAATCCTCATGAATTGTTTAAGCCCCTGCTCCAGGGCTTTTTCAAAACCATTTTGTGAACGTCGGGTTCTCCGGGTATGCGATCTTTGGGGAGATGCGCCACAAAATGTGACAGGCGGAAGGATCCCGCCACGCATAAACGGCACCAGCTCCCCCTGGGAACAACTGTTATCAACTATCATGCCTGACCTGATGTCTGCACGATAAAAATCTATATCTTCGGGTGGCTGATCGTCCTCAATCGAATCTGTCGTAATAGTTGACATTATTTCGCTCCAGACCCGCAGGGCTCCGCTTGCGCCGGTAAGTCCTGTTGAATGATTATCATCCCTGCCGACCCAGGCCACCGTCACATGGGAGCCGCTGAAGCCGGCAAACCAGGAATCGCGGAGGTCATCGGTTGTCCCGGTTTTACCGGCAACTCTCAAATCGCGAGGCAGCCGGTGTCGTAAAGACGCTGCAGTACCCGATCTTGTCACCTCCTCCAGTGCCCGTTTCAGACAAAAAACCGCTCCCGATGGAACAACCTGCTCAACAGTGAGGGGATAACGCTGCAGCAGCTCGTTATCCTGATTGGTCACCGCAAGAATTGCCCGCAGCGTACTCTTATAACCGCCAGCCGCAATCACCTGATACATCTGCAGAACATCTATTGGCGGAAGTTCGATCGCTCCGAGCAGAAGCGACGGATACGCAGGAATCTCCTTTGTAATTCCCAGATTATGCAGCGTGCCGATAACAGTTTCAAGACCAAGAGCCATACCAAGGCGAACCGTGGCAACATTGTACGAGTGAACAAGCGCCTGCATCAGCGGAACCTGCCCATGAAACTTTTTGTCATAATTCTTCGGTTTCCAGCTCTTGCTGCCCGCAGGAATTGCCAGGGGCGAATCCTCAATCAGGGAGAGCAGGTTATACTGATCCGGACGGGCAAGGGCACTCAGATAGATAGCCGGTTTAATGACAGAGCCCAGGGGGCGTTTCATGTCAAGAGCCCGGTTAAACCCGTCCTGGCTCGTAAACCGGTCACCAACCACGGCCAGGACCTCGCCCTGGTCAACCGAGCAGATCACAACCGCACCCTGCAGACTCTCCTTTTTCATCTTCCGCTCTTTTTCAAGAGCAGAAAGTACGTTATCCAGGCTGGCTTCAGCGGCCTGCTGGACCAGAGGATCAAACGTGGTAAAAACCGTCAGCCCCCTGCTCTGCAACTCAATATCTTTATAATCACGCTTCAGCTGCTCTCTTACCAGCCTGACAAAGGCCGGATAGCGGGTGACACCGGAAGGAATACGCTCAAGAACGCCAAGTGGCTTCTGCTGCAGATATTCCGCTGTGGCTGCAGTCAACAAGCCTTCATCAGCCATATCATGCAGAATTTTATCCCGCCTGGCCTTGGCCCGCACCGGATGTTTACGGGGATTATAATGCGACGCACCCTTGGCAAGACCAACCAGCAGGGCGATCTGAGAAGCTGAAAGCTCGTCGAGCTTGCGACCGAAGTAAAACCTCGATGCCATGCCAAAACCGTGAATGGCACGTTTACCATCCTGGCCCATGTATATTTCGTTGAGATACGCCTCAAGAATCTCATCTTTTGAATAATGATACTCCAGAAGGAGCGCCATGATCGCCTCTTTGGCCTTACGCTTGAGACTCCGTTTATTGGTGAGAAAAAAATTCTTGACCAGCTGCTGGGTAAGCGTACTGCCGCCCTGAACAGTTCTTCCGGCTTTAATATTGGCAAATAAGGCCCGTAAAATGGCAACCGGTCGCACACCCAGATGATGATAAAACGACTTGTCTTCAACCAGTAGCAGCGTTTTGATAAGAAGCTCCGGCACCTCCTTGATATGCAGAAGCAGACGATCTTCATTGTCTCCGGGATAGATGGAGGCAATCAGAAGAGGCTCGAGCCTGAAAAATGGCAGGGGCTCTCCACTCTGCCGGTCTGTCAATGAGGCGAGGTGATTGCCTGTAAATGAGAGTTCAATAACCGCGGCAGGTTGAAGGCCGTCACTGAAGGTAAAACTCCGGCAGTGAATAAGCGCCCTGGCGCCATTGATCTGATATTCTCCTGCTTTTTCAAGGGCTGTATTGTCCACGGACTGATAGCCCAGCAACTCCAGTTCCTGCCGTAACTGCTGCGGCTGAAGTTCCTTGCCTGCATACAAATCAAGCGGGCGTCCATATATGCGGGCCGGAAGTTCCCAACGGGCTCCCTCAAACTGCGAAGTAATCTGCCTGTCAAGAGAAACCGTTGTGTCCCAGAGCTTCCAGCCTGCCACGCCGAGAAGTATAATAACAGACAGTAAGAGAAATTTTTTCATAAATGCCAATACCCTGTAACAGGAGAAAATACGTCACCAATAATTACCAGTAACAGGTCTAAAGATCAACACGCCCGTCTTTCATCTCCGGGCAGCTCTTACCTCTCTTTTCCCTGAAAAAAGGAATTGCAAAATAGAGGCCAATAGAAGAAACTTAACCTCATGCAGATAATAATCTTTGACATGGACGGCACGTTGATTAATTCCGGTGCGGACATCACCACCTCGGTCAACTTTGTCCGCGAGCAGGTGTACCGTCTTCCCCCGGTCTCTATTGCTTATGTAACCGAGGCAATAAACCGGGACCAGCGGAATCTGGCCATGCTGTTTTATGAGACCCCACTCTATGAAAAAAAAGCGCAGCAGATTTTTGAAGACCATTACCATGAACAGTGCGTGCAGACAGTACGCCTTTATGACGGAATAGATGCGCTCCTCAACACCCTGGCCGAGCGTAACTCAATCCTGGCCGTAGCCACCAATGCCCCGACCAGTTTTGCCCGGCGAATGCTTGACAGGCTGGCAATAACTGATGCGTTTACTCATATTATCGGCGGCGGAGATGTGCAAAATCCCAAACCTGACCCGGAAATGGTGCATACCATATTAGACGACCACAACTATGACCGGCAGCACGATTTTGCCCTGATGGTTGGGGACAGTGATAAGGATATGGAAGCGGGACGGAGGGCCGGAATTGCCAGCGCTTTTGTCACCTGGGGCTTTACTCCCAAGGGGAATGGCGATTATATCTGCGAACAGCCAGAAGATATTCTGACAATTCTTGATACCGGCCGCCTGTAGCGGACAGCCGGTATTTTTTATAATTTCAGCTGCACCTCACGGAGTCTTTGCTTACCTCTTCGTCTATTGAGGCCTGCCCAAGAGTACAAGACGCTGCACAGCCCACAATGACCAGGTATGCGTAAACGCCGAATCTAAGGCACATCTGCAGAGTTACAGAACAATGGTTGCGGTCCTTTATCGCACCGTGAAGAGTTACGTGTTTTATACCTTTAACGCAGCTTTATCTGTTACCTGTCAAACACGTCTTTTTCTTTTTATCTCCCGACCGGGAGAGCATAAATCATCAGCCGCAGGTATCAGCATCGTTGGGGTCGTAGGTATCGTTGGCGTTGCGATACAGGTAGTCATTTACAGCCAGCAGTTCTTCTTTGCTCAAAACATCCCAGGAACCGTCCTGGGCGCATTTTTTTCTCTTTTTGGCAAAAATTGCATTCCACCCCTTGGATGAAAACGACTCCATATAGAGAAATTTTGCCCCTTTATCGTTGTTCCTGGTGTGGCAGCTTTTGCAGACCTCCTTAAACTTCTGCGCCCCCTTGCCCCAGTGATCGCTGTCCCAGTTCAATTTACCTGAGGTAAGAATCCGGCAGGTATCAGTACTCTTATCATAGCGTTTACCGGGCCTTGCATAGGTGGCGACTGTACTCAAAACTACTGCGAGCAGACCCGCCAGAAGAACAACTAATCCTTTCTGCATTGTTTTACCCTCTATAAAAATCATGAGACAATACCCTTTACTATCTCGTTGTGGTACTTAGAGTTAAGATAACATTTTTTGAAAAAACTGTTTACAAAATTCTCAATCCTCTCTCCAGGCCTTTATGCCGGAACTTTTACTGTAAGGAATCAAGCTCAACAACGACTCAAACAACATAAACCCATTACTCACGTACAGGTAAGAAGGCGTTTTGATATGCACGGGGAGAACGTCCTCAATAAACTCACACCCCAGGGAGCAAACGATGAACATTAAAATGATACTTGGTGGAGCAGCACTCGCAGTCGTCATTGCCCAGGTAATACCTTATGGCAAAAATCATGATAATCCTCAGGTGTTACAGGAAGTGAGCTGGGACAGCCAGCAGACAAAAGAGTTATTTTACAGAGCCTGCGGGGACTGCCACAGCAACGAGACCAAATGGCCCTGGTACAGTAATGTTGCTCCTGTTTCCTGGTTAGTGGCCCACGATGTTCAGGAAGGAAGAAAAAACTTTAATGTTTCCATGTGGACTCATCAGGAAATCAATAAAGGAGCCTTTGCCGCCTACCAGTTACAAAAAGGCAAAATGCCGCCGTTTGGTTATTTAATGAACCATCCCGAGGCAAAACTTGGTTCCGGTGATAAGGCAACACTTGTTTCCGGGCTTAAAAAAACATTTTCCCTGAATCAGCGATAGAAACGCCCTTGTTTAGATGAATACATTAACAAGGTGAACGCAATCGAATAACACCGGATTATCCCCAGATAAGATTTATTCTTGACAACAATGCCTACTTAGGTGTATACATCAATTAAGAATAAATCTTATCTGAGCCATATGGACGATCATAAACAGCAAATAGCCCATTTTGAGCAAACCTGCAGGGCACATGGCCTGAAGATGACTCACCAGCGGCTGGAAATTTTCCATGCCCTGGTACATTCTTCCGAGCATCCTTCTGCGGAAACGTTGTATTCGATGCTTGAAAAGCGGATGCCCACCCTCTCGCTGGACACTGTCTATCGGACACTGGCTACTTTCGTTGACCTGGGACTTGTCAAGCGGGTGGAAACTCTGGGGAGCAAGGCCCGTTTCGAGGCAAAAATTGACCAACATCACCATTTTTTCTGCGACAGATGCGGGCAATTAACCGATTTTACCTGGCAGTCCTTTGATGCAAGCCAACTGCCGGAAACTGTTCAGGAACTTGGCAGAGTACGGGACAAAAATGTCATTCTCCATGGTGTGTGCAACCAGTGCCTGAAGGCAAAAGAGTAAGATTTTTTTTGCCGCTTGATAAGAATAATTATGGATACATATCTATTCTTATCAAGCGCACCGTGACGCGCAAGACGAAGACTTGTCAGGGAGTATTTATCCGGCAATAAAGACTTTTTGTTCATGATAGATACGCCCATACTTCGAGGATTGCGAAACAAGCACAGGCAAATATGATATTCCAAGCAATGTTTTAAGTATAACGCAGCGTTCGGAAAGAAAGGCCGTTTCCGGACAGACGCCAGACACTCCAGAGAGGGGAGTGGTGGACTGCTAAGGGCCAGCATACAGACTATGTAACCTGCAACCCCGGTTCAAGTATACATAAAACCGCCGGGTGTATGTGTATATTTCTGCCTATATAATAAGAATTATTCTGATATAAAAATTATTACAGACTGATTTACTGTGAAACACACATGTTTCACGTGCGCCAAAACTTCAACCAATGAGGATAATCACATGACTGAAAAGAAAGAATTAACCACTAATAGCGGCGCTCCGGTCGTTGATAACCAGAATGTCGTCACCGCCGGACCACGCGGACCGATGTTGTTGCAGGATGTCTGGTTTCTTGAAAAACTGGCCCATTTTGACAGGGAGGTTATTCCTGAGAGACGTATGCACGCCAAAGGCTCCGGCGCTTACGGCACCTTTACCGTCACCCATGATATTACCCGCTATACACGGGCAAAACTCTTCTCGAAAATCGGCAAGAAAACCGAACTGTTTGCCAGGTTCTCAACCGTTGCCGGAGAACGGGGAGCCGCAGATGCTGAGCGTGACATCCGTGGTTTTGCCCTGAAACTGTATACAGAAGAGGGAAATTGGGATCTGGTCGGCAACAACACGCCGGTCTTTTTTCTCCGAGATCCGTTAAAATTTCCCGATCTTAATCATGCAGTGAAACGCGACCCCAGAACCAATATGCGCAGTGCGAAAAATAACTGGGATTTCTGGACATCACTGCCTGAAGCGCTCCACCAGGTGACCATCACCATGAGTGATCGGGGTATACCGGCGTCATATCGCCACATGCACGGCTTTGGCAGTCATACATTCAGCTTGATCAATGCAGAGAACGAACGATTCTGGGTGAAATTTCATTTTCACAGCCAGCAGGGGATTAAAAATCTCACAGACGAAGAGGCACAAACCCTTGTCGGACAATGCAGGGAAAGTCATCAACGCGATCTGTACGAGTCCATCGAGCGGGCTGATTTCCCTAAGTGGACAATGTATATCCAGGTCATGCCTGAGCAGGACGCAAAAAACTGCCCATATCATCCATTTGATCTGACAAAAGTCTGGTTTCACAGCGATTACCCGCTTATTGAAGTGGGTGAATTTGAGCTGAACCGTAATCCTGAAAACTATTTTGCCGAGGTTGAGCAGGCGGCATTTAATCCGGCAAATATTGTACCTGGCATAGGTTTTTCACCGGATAAAATGCTCCAGGGCAGGCTCTTTTCCTATGGAGACGCGCAACGCTACCGGCTGGGTGTGAATCATCAGCAGATTCCGGTCAATGCGCCCCGCTGCCCTGTTCACAGTTACCACCGGGACGGCTCCATGCGGGTAGACGGAAACCATGGTTCGACAATTGGTTATGAACCCAACAGTTACGAGCAGTGGCAGGAACAGCCGGATTTCAGTGAACCGCCGCTGACACTCGAAGGGGCAGCCGATCACTGGGACCACCGGGAAGATCATGATTATTACAGCCAACCCGGTAAACTGTTTCGGCTGATGACACCTGCTCAACAAAAGGTACTGTTTGCCAACACCGCCAGGGCGATGGGAGAAATTCCGGAAGCGATAAAACAGCGCCATATCGCAAACTGTACTCAGGCTGATCCTGCCTATGGTGCTGGAATTGCCAGGGCTTTGGGCCTTGCAGGTAACAAATAATCCAGGTATGTATGTGCAGGAGAAACTCTTATTTCTCCTGCACATATCTCTGCCATGGAAAAAACAGACACGCAGCATACTCTTCCCATCAAACTCTGGCTCTCTGACATGGATGCCCAGGCCTTTGAACAGGCAATCCACCTGGCCGAGCATCCCGCAACAGTTGGTCATGTTGCCATCATGCCCGATGCCCACGTGGGGTATGGCATGCCCATAGGCGCTATCATGGCGACCCTTGATACCGTCATCCCCAACGCTGTAGGGGTTGACATCGGCTGTGGCATGTGCGCTGTCCGTACCGGGCTGCATAACATACATTCAGCGACCCTGAAAAAAATCATGGCACGTATCCGCAAAACTGTTCCCCTGGGATTTGCCAAACATAAAAAGCCGCAGGACGCAACACTTATGCCAGAACCTGATGAACGGCAGATGCCGGTGGTCTGCAGAGAATTTACCAGGGCGCAAAAGCAGCTTGGCACCCTTGGCGGCGGCAATCATTTTATTGAACTGCAAAAAGGGGATGATAACCATATCTGGATTATGATCCATTCCGGCTCACGCAACCTTGGTCACCAGGTGGCAACTTTTCACAACAGGCTGGCAGTGAAGATGAATGAACAGTCCACGCCAAGAGTGCCAAAAAACTGGCAACTGGCCGGATTACCTCTGCACAGCCGGGAAGCAGAGCAGTATCTGGCAGAAATGGGATTCTGTGTCGATTTTGCCTATGCCAACCGAAGGCTGATGCTCCAACGGGTGCAGGAGGCAATTGCCGAGGAAACCGGCAATACGGTCTTTGGCGAAATAATCAACAAGTCCCATAACTTTGCCGCCTGGGAAGAATACGAGGGCAGAAAACTGCTCGTTCACCGCAAGGGCGCAACCAGAGCCTTTACCGATGAACCGGGGCTAATCCCCGGCAGCCAGGGCACAAAGAGTTATATTGTCCGCGGCAAGGGCAACCCGGAATCCTTTTGCTCCTGCTCCCATGGGGCCGGTCGCAGGCTGGGACGAAAACAGGCCACACAGAAATTAAGCCTGAAAAAAGAACTGCAGAGTCTGGATAAGCTCGGCGTTATCCATGCCATACGCGGCAAACATGATCTGGACGAAGCACCGGGTGCCTACAAGGACATCGACAAGGTCATGGCCCTTCAGACAGACCTGGTTCGGATTGAAGTCAGACTGCGACCGCTGGCTGTGGTTAAGGGGTAAGATGAAATGCACTCCCGTTCAAAACGGTTCTAACTCCAAAGAAAACATGAATATTCTTGTTTCAGGCGCTTCGGGGATGATTGGCAGGAAAATATGTACTTTCCTTTCTCATCAGGGACATGCCATCATCCCCCTTAAAAGGGGACATGTCTCTGCGTCTGCCTTCTGGGACATTGATAAACAACGGGTTCATATCGATGATAATCGTTGCTATTCAGGTGGTGCAAAAAACTTGCAGAACCACCGTCCTGTAACTGTTCAGGAGTGCCTTAGATTCGTTCATTTAAGACTGTGAAGCGTACTTGTGTACTCGAACAGGCTTAAATGGACGAAGATGAGGTGCTCCTGAACAGTTACTGATAATCTTCATATTGATATCATCATTCACCTGGCAGGTGAAAGCATTGCCGGGGGAAGATGGACCAGAGAAAAAAAGGCCCGGATCAAGGAAAGCCGGGTTGTCGGGACACAATTACTCTCTTCATATTTCGCAAAAACAGCCTATCGACCACGTCTTTTTATTTGCGGATCTGCTGTTGGTTTTTACGGCGACCAGGGGAATCTGACTCTCACCGAAAGCAATTCCGGGGGAGACGGCTTTCTTGCGGATGTTTGTCAGCAATGGGAAGCTGCTACAGAAACAGCCGCGCAGGCGGGAATCAGGGTGGTTAATCTGCGGTTTGGCATGGTATTAAGTGACACGGGCGGTGCATTACAAAAAATGGTATTGCCTTTTTCCATGGGTCTTGGTGGAGTGATTGGGAGCGGACAACAGTATATCAGCTGGATTTCCATCAACGATGTTGTCAGGGCAGTCGATCATATCATTGCGAAAAAAGACCTTACCGGCCCGGTAAATTGTGTTTCTCCCTCTCCGGTGACCAACGCCGAGTTTACCAGAACACTTGGCAGAATACTTAAACGGCCAACAGTTTTTCCTTTACCTGCTTTTGCCGCAAAACTCCTGTTTGGTGAAATGGCACAGGAACTGTTCCTCTCAAGTACAAGGGTCGTTCCGGAAAGACTTCAAAAGTCAGACTTTTGCTTTAAGGAACCTACCCTGCAGGAGGCTCTGCACAGCCTGCTCACGTAGGTTTAAAAATTCCCTTGTCAACCCTTCCTGAAGCACGACGCCCTCAAGGACAAAAAGAAAACTCCTGTTAATCCCCCAGATACGCTTTGACAATACTTTCATCCTTGCGCAGGGCGGCGGCATCGCCCTCAATGACCACGCTGCCGGTTTCCAGCACATAGCCGTGACTGGCAAGCTGCAGGGCAACTCTTGCGTTCTGCTCCACCAGCAGGATAGTGACGCCCTCCTTGTTGAGGCGGACGATAATTCGCATGATTTCCTTGACCAGAAAGGGTGCCAGCCCCATGGAAGGTTCATCCAGAAGCAGCAGTTTGGGACGGGTCATAAGTGCCCTTCCCATGGCCAGCATTTGCTGTTCGCCACCAGAGAGCAAGGCTGAATCCCTGTGCTGCCGCTCATGAAGCACGGGGAAGATTTCAAAAACATGATCCATCCGCTTTTGACGCTCTCCATCATCTTTTAAGGTGAACGAACCAAGTTCAAGGTTTTCCCTGATGGTCATACCCTTGAAAATCCGGCGGCCTTCAGGCACATGGATAAGTCCCATTTCCACAATTTCGTGGGGTTTGCGACCGGTGATATCTCTGCCCCTGTAGATGATGCTGCCTTGTGCCGCTCGATTAAGGCCGGAAATCGTACGCAAAACCGTACTCTTACCGGCTCCATTTGCGCCCAGCAGAGTGACAATCTCCCCCCGCTGCACCCTGATGGAGATACCCCGCAGGGCATGAATTCTGCCATAGAAGGTTTCTACCTGCTTCAGTTCAAGGATGGGTTCAGTGCTCACAGCGCCTCTTCCTCATTTTCAGTGCCAAGATAGGCCTCAATCACTTTGGGATTGCTCTGCACTTCACTGGCCGTGCCTTCGGCAATTCGTTTGCCATAATCAATAACAGTAATCTTTTCAGAGACCTTCATCACCAGTCCCATGTCATGCTCAATCAACAAAATGGTGATACCCAGCGTTTTCCTGATATGGAGGATAAGCTCAATCAGCTCTTTTTTCTCCTCGTTGTTCAGGCCGGCTGCCGGCTCATCAAGGAGCAACAGCTTTGGTTTGGTGGCCAGAGCCCTTGCCCATTCCACCCGGCGCTGATCACCATAGGGCAGATTGCCCGCATACACTTCTTTTTTGGCAAGCAGACCGACAAAATCAAGACAGTCCTCACTGACCTGCCGAATCTGCTCCTCTTCCTTTCGCTGGGACCGTGTCTGCAGGACGGCTCCAAGGGCACCGGCCGAGGTGCGGCAATGCATACCCGACATGACATTTTCCAGAACTGTCATCGATTTGAACAGGCGCAGATTCTGGAAGGTGCGGGCCATTCCTGCCTGGGTTATTTTATGAGGTTTGCGGCCAATTATTGACTTCCCGTCAAACAGAATTATGCCTGAATCCGGTCGGTAAAAACCGGTCAGACAGTTGAAAACCGAGGTTTTCCCGGCTCCATTTGGACCAATAAGGCTGGCAATGCTTCCCTCCTCCACGGTAAAGGCCAGATCCCTGATGACCTCCAACCCGGAAAAACTCAAAACAAGATCCTGTACATCCAAGAGAGACATCAGTTCTTCCTCACGATTTCGTCCGGGGCCAGATGCCCTCAGGCCGGTACAACATAATAACCAGCATGACAATGGCAAAAATCAGCATTCGCATGGAGCCAACACCACGAAATACCTCGGGAAACAGAACAAGAGCAAAGGCGCCCACGATCACGCCAGGAATCTTACCCATGCCGCCCATCACCACGCCGAGTAAAATCAACACCGATTGAGAGAAGGTAAAGGTTTCCGGAGAAATTGCTGTCATCTTGGCGGCAAAAAAGCAGCCGGCAATACCGCCAAACATGGCTCCGATGACGTAGGCATAAAGCTTCACTCCCACCCGGTCAATCCCCATGGCTTCGGCAGCATCTTCATCTTCACGCACGTATTGCCATGCCCGGCCAAGGCGTGAGTCCTGCAGCCGATAACTCACATAGCAGGCACAGATGGCAAGCAGCAGAAACACATAGTAGAAATGAATGCCCTTGCTCAGTTCAATACCAAAAAATACGGGACGCTCAATACCTATCAGGCCCGAAGCGCCTCCGGTAATTTCCAGGTTCCGGGCCACAATACGGACAATCTCCCCAAAGCCAAGGGTGACAATGGCCAGATAATCAGAGCGCAACCTCAGTGTGGGGCCGCCAATGATAATCCCGGCGAGCATGGAGCAGGACACGGCCACCGGTATGGTCAGCCAGAAATTCATACCAAATTTTGAGGTCAGGATACCGGTGGTGTAGGCCCCGACAGCAAAAAAAGCCGCATAACCCAAATCAAGCAATCCGGCATAGCCAACCACAATATTCAGGCCCAGGCAGAGGATGGTGTAAAACCAGGCGTTGGTCAGCACCTCGATGACATAGTTGTTGGCCATAAGCGGAATCACCATGGCTATGGCGGCCATCACCATGAGTACGAGCAGTCTGTTGCGCTGTGGCTTGAGCCAGTCGGCCCAGCCGGTTATCTCCCGGGGGGTGGAGTTGCCCATCTCACATCCTCTCTATCTCTGTTTTCCCCAGCATACCTGTGGGTTTGACGATGAGCAGCAGGATAAGCAGGCCAAAGGAGAACACATCCTTCCACTCGGACCCGACAAAGGGGAGCTGGGTGCCAAAGGCCTCTAATATTCCCAGCGTCAGGCCGCCCAGCATTGCCCCGGGAATGGAACCGATCCCGCCGATAACCGCTGCTGTAAAGGCCTTAAGGCCGATCACAAACCCCATGGAAAAATGGAGCGAACCATAATAGACCCCAGCCATCACTCCTGCAGCAGCTGCCAGGGATGAGCCGATAAAAAAGGTGAGCGCGATAATCCGGTTGACATTGATCCCCATGAGCCTGCAGGCATCCTGATCTATGGCAATGGCCCGCATGGCCTTGCCATACAGGGTTTTATGGACAAACAGCGTGAGCACGATCATCAGTACCGCCGCCGAAACCACCAGCATCAGCTGGGTGTAGGAGATAAACACGTTACCAAAATCCAGACCGTCATAGCCAAGGTCGGTGGTAAAGGCCAGATACTCACCATCGGTCACGGCCATGACCCCGTTTGACAAAATCATGGAAACCGCCAGGGCAGTGATAAGAATTGACAACCGGGGCGCATTGAGCATGGGCTGATAGGCAACCCGCTGGATAATGACTCCCAAAAGCCCGACCGCGAGCATACTGAGAACCATGGAACAGGTTATGGCTGCCCAGCCCTCTCCGAGCAGACCGCTTACAGCAGAGAGAATCACAAAACCAACAAACCCGCCCACCATGTAGAGATCACCATGGGCAAAGTTGAGCAGTTTGATGATCCCGTAGACCATGGTGTAACCAAGCGCGACAAGGGCGTAAAACGACCCGAGAATAACCCCGTTGGCCAGCTGCTGCAGAATAATGTCAAGATGTGACATTGCGATATTCCATATACAATTCCCAAGCACTTCCGGCTCTCTTTTGCAACATACAGAAACCGGAAAACAAAACAGGAGCGGCACCAGGGCCACTCCTGTTTTGCGATTTTTACAAAAAGATCTTATTTAAGCAATGTCCATTTGCCGCCTTTGGCAACAAGCACAACAAAGTTGCTCTTGGCCAGGGTATTTTTGTCTGTAAAACTTACTGCCCCCGTAATGCCATTAAAGTCTTTTGTTTCCTTCAGGGCTTTGACAATGGCGGCCTTGTCTGTGGAACCCGCCCGGGTAATGGCATCGGCCATGAGCTTCATGCCGTCATAGGCAAGAGGACCGTAGGCATCCGGAGCCTGTTTGTAAGCGGCCTTGTAACTGGCCGTGTAGTTCTTTGCTGCGGGAAGATACTCTGCAGTGGGGTTGGAAAAACACAACACACCCTCTGCGGCCTTACCTGCGATCTCAAGTAATTTTGGAGAGTTGGAACCATCTCCAACAGCAATCAACTTGCGAAAACCTGCCTGACGAAGCTGTTTGATGAGCAAGGCGCCGTCAGAATAGTAGGCTGTCCAGAAAACAGCGTCAGGAGCTGTAGATTTGAGCTTGGTCACCAGGGAAGACTGATCCTGCTCGCCCTTGTTGACCACCTCATAGGCGACAACTTCATTGCCCATGGCTGTCCATTTATCCTTGGTAAGTTTTGCAAGATCTTCTGAATAGCCGTCACCCTGATGCACAATAGCAAGTTTCCTGATACCTTTTTCAGCGAACAGGCTGACCGCAGTATTGACCTGATCAAAACCTGTAGAGTTAATCTGAAAAGAGGTGCCGGGATTGGCATCAATGAGCTTGGTGGAGTTGGCCGCAGCCACAACAAAGGGTGTTCCCGCATCACCGTAAATCTTCAGAGTAGGCAGAGTCGCCCCGGAACAATACCCGCCAACGACACCGACCACGTCACTGGATACAAGTTTGGAAGCGGCAGCTGTGGCCATCTGCGGGTCACAACCGTCATCACCTGTAATGGTGACAATATTCATGCCCAGCACCCCGCCGGCCTTGTTGATTTCATCCACGGCAAGCTTTATGGAATTCTCCATATCTTTGCCTGCGGTGGCCTCAGAGCCGGTGGTGGGAACCATGATCCCTATTTTCAAATCTGCAGCACTTACCTGACCACATAAAAAAAGCCCTGCCAGCGTACCGGCAAGAGCAATACTTATTCTACTCATCTTCACAGCTCTCCTCCCTGTTGGTTAAAAAAACTTCATCAGCGCCTTGCGCATCTTTACGCAAGCGCCGCAAGGATAATCAAATATAATCGCAGAGGAAGTCAAGCAAATTTTGCCCCCTTAACAAAGTGACATTGACCAATATCAGCCTGCCCGGTATCCTGTTGACCATTATTCATCCTCTAACATTGCTCCTCAAATCATGCAAAACCAGACCAAAGCCTCTCTGCTGACCATGCTGGTCATCAGCTTCTGGGCAACTGCAGCGACAGCCTTTAAAATCGGTTTGCGCTCGGTAACACCCTACACCCTGCTCTTTTATTCCACGCTCTTTGCAACCATCGTCCTGGGATTTATTCTTCTCATCAGAGGAAAGATGGCCGCGATAAAAGATTTTGACAGGGCAACCCTTGCAAAAACCGCTCTGCTTGGTTTTCTCAACCCATTTCTCTACTATGTTGTCCTCTTTAAGGCCTATGCCGTTCTGCCGGGGCAAATCGCCATGAGCCTGAACTATGGATGGCCCCTGGTGCTGACGCTGTTGTCTGTACCTATTTTAAAACAGCGCCTGAGAAAAACTCAGCTGCTGGCGGTGACTGTCAGTTTTGCAGGAGCTGTCATCATTGCCACCCGGGGCGAACTGACCGGATTTGGCAATCTAAGCAAAACCGGGATTATGCTGGCAGCAGGATCAACTCTTATCTGGGCGTCTTACTGGCTTTTTAATGCAAAGGACGGTCTTGATCCGGTGGCAAAACTCTTTACAGGATTCTGCTTCGGTCTGTTATTCACCACCATCTTCGGCCTTCTTTTCCAGGCAATCCATCTGCCTCCGCCGGCTGCCTGGTTCCCGCTTATCTACATCAGCCTCTTTGAGATGAGCATCACCTTCACCCTCTGGCTCTCTGCCCTGCAGCTCACACACTCTGCCGCCCACATCGGAAATTTCATCTACATTACCCCGTTCTTTTCCCTGCTGATCCTCCACCTGATGATTGGCGAGCAAATACATCCGGCAACCTTTGTCGGACTCCTGCTCATCGTGAGCAGCATTCTTTTCCAGACCTGGAAAAGAGAATAATCAGTGCCATGTTTTTATCGCAAGAATGAAACGCATAGTTGTTCCCGGGTAGCCTCACCATGTTGTGCTGCGAAGTGTACGATCTCTGGATATTTTTTTAATGATCAGGACCAGACCGAGTACCTGCGACTACTCAAAGAGCAGGAGGAACGCTTCGGATGTGCTTTTCTCTCCTATTGCCTGATGAGCAACCATGTTCATCTCTTGGCCATTCCTGAAAAGACCAGACAGTCTTGCACGAGCCATTGGCGAAGCGAACCGGCGCTACACCTGCATGATCAATTTGCGTGAAAATGTCCCCGGGTTTCCAAGGAGGAAAAAAGTCTGGTACTTTTTTTAAGGAAATCCCGCAGGACCGGATTACTTCTGTAAGGTCGGCCGTGGTCTTCAAGGTGTCGAAGTGGTCCTGGTCTATCACTTTTGTGCACCTCCCATGCTGACCAGTGGTGGTATTCAGGGAGACGATGCGCTAAAAAAGAACGACTCGGCGCATCGCTGCCGGGTATGGGCCCCGTCCACCGCTACTCGCCAAAGTCTGAGGTTGTCGGGCTTTTTTAGTCTCCTGAAAACCTGTCAAGAGAAATAATTATACTAAGTATGCGTATTGTATTGTGCTTGATGCGAAAGACAGCCAAGCCATTTCTTAAACTACATGTCCATGTGGATCGTGACAATCTATCGGCAAAATTTTGGCTCAAACCGGTTCAGCTGGCCAGGAATATAGGATTTTCCCAAAAGGATCTCAGAACTATTGAAAAGATGATTGTGGCGCATCGACAGGAACTGCAGGAGAGATGGGATGGGTATTTTAGGCTCCTCGACGTAGCGAGTGGAATTTAGTAATTTACCATGAACACATTAACCTCATTCAAGAAAGGAATTTGTTCA
>QNYF01000011.1 GCA_003978695.1 Desulfobulbus sp.
TCTATTCTTGGCAGTCCTGAAACAAAAGCCGATGGATTATCCGGTGGAAATCAGCAGCGCCTTCTCCTCTCGCTCATGCCGCCTGGGGCCCGCCTCATCCTGATGGAAAACCCCACCCGTGGTCTTGATGTCCAGTCCGGTGCCTGGACCTGGCAACATCTGCTGCACCAGATGCCCGATGACGGGGCACTTATCTTTGCCTCACCTGATCTGGAGGAGATCATGAAATATGCGGCCAGGGTACTTGTCTTTTTTGACGGAAAAATACTTCTTGATAGGCCAACCCGCATGACCAGCTTTGAGGAAATCTCCCGTGCCATTACCGGTCAGGTGGAGGTGAAGGCATGAAAACAACGCTTTACCAGACTGCAATTAAACGTGTCGCTCGCTTTACCATCATTACCGGCCTTGCTTTTGGGGCTGTCAGCCTGCTGCTCTTTGCCTTACACCTTTCCCCTCTTTCAATAGCGCATGAAATGACAACCGGAGCTGTCAGTAACTGGATGCGTATTTCTCATATGCTGTCCATCTGGGCACCGCTTTTACTCTGTTCCAGCGGACTCCTTTTTACCTTTCGGGCCGGACTCTGGAATATTGGCATTGAAGGCCAGATGGTTATGGGCGCAATCTGCGCCACAGCTATCCTTCGTCTGCCTGAAAACACAATCCCCCCCTCCCTGCTCCTCCTGCTTGCCATGACAGGAGGGCTGCTTGGCGGCGGTATATGGGGTCTGTTTGCCGGCATCTTGAAAAACAGGGGTGGAGTGAATGAAATATTCGGCGGTCTGGGACTCAATTTTGTTGCCCAGGGCATCATTCTCTGGTTGATATTCGGCCCGTGGAAACGGGCGGGAATTGCCTCGATGAGCGGTACCAACCTGCTTCCCCGTGTGTTATGGCTGCATTCTCCACCAGGATGGCGGGTGACACCTGTGGCACTCACCCTCACCTGCCTGGCCTTTATCCTGACTGCGCTGATCCTTAGTAATACCCGCTTTGGCCTGCAGCTCAAGGCAGTGGGAAAAAATGCCTTGGCCTCACGGCTGTTTGGTATCCATCCGGAATTTGTCGGCTTAGCAGCCATGATGCTGGGTGGGGGGCTGGCAGGGCTGGCAGGATGCCTGCAGGTAGTCGGAGTATACCACAGGCTAATCCCTGCTATCTCCAGCGGATATGGATACCTGGGGCTGCTCATCGTCATGCTGGCAGGTTACAGGGCTGCTTCCGTTCCATTTATAGCCCTTTTCTTTGCCTGCCTTGCCGCTGGATCCATCCAACTGCCCATAGTCCTGCAGATTGATTCGTCGCTCTCAGGGGTTATCCAGGGCGCCTGTGTGTTAAGCGCATTGCTGCTGCATGGTCTCCAGAAAAAAAGGAATGAACAGTGATGGATATTTCACTTTCAGTGCTGGCCGCCGGAATAGCAGCCACTTCAGCACCTTTGATATTTGCGGCCCTCGGAGAGACCCTCACCGAAAAAGCAGGCGTAATAAATCTGTCGCTGGATGGAACTATCTTACTCTCCGCAATGACAGGTTTTGTCACCGCAAGCGCCACAGGATCTGTCTGGCCGGGGTTTGTGGCGGCGGCAGGCACAGGCATGGCAGTCTCACTCATTTTAGTTGTTATCGGTGTCTGGCTTGGCCAGTCCCAGGTTGCCGTAGGATTTGCCCTGACTTTTCTCTGCCGTGATCTTGCCTATTTCCTTGGAAGTGATTACTCACGGATTGCCGGACCGCAACTGCTGGCCACCCCCATCCCCGGCCTTGCTGACCTCCCGTTTTTAGGGCCGATTATCTTTAACCAGTCACCGGTGGTCTATGCCTCTTTTCTCGTTATCCCCCTGCTCTGGTATGCTCTGTTTCACACCAGACAAGGACTTGTCCTGCGTGCTGTCGGAGAGAACCCGGACGGATGTTGGGCGCGCGGTATCCACCCGAAACTCACCCAGACTGTGTACACAGTCCTTGGAGGAGGCTTAATAGGCCTTTCCGGTGCGGCCTACTCCCTTGCGGTCAAACCCGGATGGGGACGCCCTCAGGGATGTGAAGGCATAGGCTGGATAGCCCTTGCCCTTGTTATTTTTGGTGGATGGCACCCCTTGCGGGTGGCATTTGGCGCTTATATATTTGGCATCCTCCAGATGTCAGGCATTTTGCTCCAGGAAGTTTTCCCGACCATACCATCCCAGATCTTCCAGGTGGCACCATTTCCCCTAATGATTTTCACCCTGGTGATTATCCATTTCAGCCGCAACGTCCGCAGTAAAACAGGCTCACGTCTGCTGGCACTGCTCAGTGGAGCTCCGCCAATGGCTTTGGGGAAAAAGCATGAACAAAATTAGATTGCGTGACGGATCCAATTTGGCAATTCTTTTTTTAGAGAATAACAATATATTTCAAGTTTCCAAGTTGATCAACATCATGATATACCGTTTAAAATTGCCACTTCATGGCTTGCTGATAAAAAAATGCCCCATGAAATCATTACCCTTTTTTATCAAATGCCTGCTGTTTTGCTTGGTGCAGTTAACAATCGAGCTGTCGCACATCGTTTATTTGTACCGTAAACTCTTCACGATAGATCAAGTTAGAAACTTGAAAATATGTGTAAATAAATATGGTTTACTACTAGCCACGAGGAGGCATCATGTTACGAACACGAGACAAAAAATTATATGCTGTAACCGGCCAAGCCAAAACAGAGCCAAAGATGATCTTTCTCAAACTGCTGTATCTTCTGATGGGGGTATTCATTGTCTTTTCTCCTCCATCGGCGCAGGCTGAATCAAATAATACAAAAAACCTCATTTTACATATTCCCCCCATTATAGCAGGTGCGAACAGACTTTACTCAGAGGGTGGAGTGTTTATCAACCAGGGAAAGGCATTAATAGGATTTGGTGCCTGTGCAGATATTTGGCACTATGAGGGGTGTCCTAATATTACACGTGGTCGAGAGACTTCAGCCGGAAATATTCAATGGGACGATGACATTACCAAACTTGTGCAAAATCTTTCAGATTATCATTTTGCCCTCATTCCAATCTATGAAGGCTTATGGCAGGACAGCGGCAGTTATGATCACAAAGTTGAGTGTTATGACAAATACGAAAAACATGAAGTATATGCGCTACCTTATGCCAGAACTCATTATGGTAGAGCTTGTGACGGAAGAGCAAGGTTTGATTTGAGCAAATTCAACCAACCATTTTTTGATCGATATGCACAACTAGCAGCTTTGGCTGAACGAAAAGGAATCATTGTGGACATTGCTATTTTCAATCAGCACCGATACCTTGAAACAGATGCACATTATCAGGACCAACCATGGAGACCGCAAAACAATGTGAATGCTGTCTCCATGCCATCTCAAATCCCGGCCGCCAACAGTTTCTACAGGAATAAGTCGAATCGGCAATTCCAGCGGTTATATATACGCAAAATGCTGGATACTATTGCGCCGTATCGCAATGCAGTATTATTGAGCTTGGCCGAAGAGTACACTGGCGGCATTGGTCTTATGAACTTTTTTATTGATACAGTCAGAAATTGGGAAACTGAAAATAATTTACCTTCCGGCAGCATACGAATTTCACTTGCAGCACCAAAAGATGTGCTCGATTTCATCCTGGCTACAAGATTAAATGATATTTTTGCCATCAATCTTCGTTATTTTTTTTACCGCAACGGATGGTTATATCAACCTCCTGGAGGAGCCGAGGTACCTGGCCGTTATTCAACAGGTGTCCATAGATTCGGCGGAGCAGCAAATTCCACTCCAAATGAAATACATAAAAAAACTCTGGCATATAGACAAAAATTTCCAGAGAAAATTATTCTTGATCAAATCCAGGGCAATACAAATCAAAACTGGGCCTTTATTATGGCAAAGGGGTCTATTCTGGTTCAAGAAAACCTTGGCTTCCCAGGTCGTGGCCGATATGGAAGGCCTGTCCAGGCAGGAATGAGCAAAGCTATGGCAAAAGTCGCTACACTGATAGGCCGCGATTATAAAAATTTGTTTCCGGCAGACAGGCTCGTGTCTGGAGACAACAACTGGTGCTTGGCTGCCAAAAACAAAGCGTACGTTGTCTATGCTTCCCATGGCGGAACTTTTTCGTTAAATTTACATAATGATTCTCGTGACTACATTGCCTCCTGGATTGACCCGACTAACGGTTCAACCAAGGCAGCGGGAAACGTCTCCGGAGGTGGTATTCGTTCTTTTTCCACTCCAGGGGGCAAAACATATGTTTTGGTACTTAAATAGTGTCTGTCCAGAAATGAGAATTTTCGTTCGAGCTCAAGAAACATAGAAAAAAACGCATAATATTAGATATATGTGATCATTTTATTTTTCGTAGCGAGGCAGAAATCGGGCGAAAAAACCATTTCTGGACGGGCACTAAATAACCAAAACTACAATTCCGTACCTAAAACAGGCACTTTTTTCAACACCTGCATTGGCATCAACAATTATTGAGAGAGAAACCAGACTTTTTTGGACACAATCCTGCAATCATGATAACTTGTCGGCAACTTTCAGGAGCACCTCATCTTTGTACATTTACGCCAACTCGAGTAGCACAAGTACTCTTCGCAGTTTTAAATGGACAGGTACGCGAAGACACCTCTAAGGCGCTCTTGAACAGTTACAGTAAATGTAACATTTTTAGATTTCTCGTGATCTTGCAAGAATCTCGTAATATACACTTTTTTACTTTCAGCCGGTATAGTCTATGAACTCCTCTTTTCTTCTGAAACGACTCAAAACAACCATCATTGACCGATGGGCTTCCCTTCTCATTTTAACTATTATAGTCTCTTTATTTTATACATATTTTTTTATAAACAGAGCCTATGTTGAAATAGATATTAATGTTCAACGGCCAACAGCCATAAAAATGTACTGGGCAGATAAAAATGAATCTTTCTATGGCTGGGAAAAACGAATAAGCATCAAGCTGTATCGGTTTATAAAGCATTATGGCTTTTTTATAGGAGATATCCGTAAAATACACTCCATACGTTTTTATCCTACAACCAAGGCAAATGATGAGATTATCATCAAAAAGATCTCCATTAAGCAACCCGGGATGAAAACACTTTCTTTTACTACAGCCAAGGATTTTAAACAGTTCATTCCAGGATGGGATATAAAAACCACTCGATTTGAAAAAGACAAAGGCTGGATTATTGTACCTTCCGGAAAAACGCCACACTTCCATCTTCTGATTAACAAGACTGAGCGCCACCTGAATATTCCCGAAGAGGTTGTCCGTTTTCTTGGCGTCCTTGGCGGAATATGGCTCATTTTTCTTGTTTGTCCTCCTTTGGTGAAACAATATCAATATGTTTGCTGGATGGGGGGCATAGTGTTCATTCTGGTCATCGTGATGGCCGTCATAAGCCTTGATAATCATCATCCCGATGAACGAGTACACATCCAAGCAGCCGATTATTATACAAATCATTGGATGATTCCTGATATTGATTCACCGGAAATAGCTCATACCTACAGTCCTTATGGCTATTCCCGGCTTAATACCAAACAGATATGTTATATAATAAGCGCTAAATTTTCTCTATTACTCAAGGATTTTCACCTGCATCCCTTTCAGCGATATCGCTTTTTTAATGTTGCCCTGTTGGGAATCATGATATTGATGACCTTGAGAAATAGTACCGCGCGGTTACTTATGATTCCTTTGTTGATGACTCCTCAAGCCTGGTATGTATTTAGTTATTACAACTCCGAGGCTTTTTTCATGTTTGTAAATTTTCTGGCAGGATACCAACTGCTCCACCCGGAATCAATTTTTAACCGTTATCTCCAGGGAAAATCAAAAACCTTTTTGCCTGCGCTTGTTTTGGGTATCCTTGCAGCAACTATGCTGTTTCTCAAAAAGAACGATGGTTTTTACATATTGTTTCTGGGCGGTTTTATAGGGTTCTCTTTTTTGTCACACAACCCTGGATTTACCAAGGAAGGAGCTAAAAAGATTTTTCTGATTGTCTGCATAGGACTGACACTTGTCGGCATCAGATATGGGGTTGATGTGAAGATTAACGGTTTCAATAAAAAAGAACAAATTCTGGCAATGAGTGACAAAAAGGCCAAAAAATACTTCAACATGACCACTCCGGAGAAAGATCGAAGCCCCTTTATCCATATGAAAGAACGGGGAATTACCTTCAAAGAATTTTGGGAGAAATATAATTGGCCCGGAAAAATAATAAACAGTTTTTATGGGGTATATGGATACATGACTGTTCAGGGATATTCTGCATATTACAAATGGATGCGCAACACAGGTTTTCTGTTTCTTGCGTTCCTTGCAATAAACATTCTTATTAAAGGCAACTGGCAAGAAAGAGGTCTGCTGCTGTATACTCTTTTATGCTCTACTGGTTTAATTGTCGCTGCGGGATATATTGCCTGGTGCTCAGATTTCCAGGCCCAGGGTCGTTATCTTTTACCAATTCTATCCATCCTTGCCGTCATCATTAGCCAGACAGAGCGTTTGTTGTACCCTCTTATTTTCCGGAGCTTCATCTTTCTCATGTTCCTAATGTCTGGATACAATTTCATCTTTGTCGGCCTGAAAAATATAACGAAATATGGTTGGGGTTAAAGGCTGGGTGCTGATACACCCGCAAGACACCGGAAATAAAATGATCTATTGTTAACAATCCCGAAGCCGATAATAACCTTTAGGGATCAAGGAGAATTCATTTTGTTTAAATGATTGACAAGGAGGTGACAGCGCACTATACGACTTGTAAACTGATAATATCGGTAACTAGCAGTTTACCTTACAAAAAAGTATAATTACTTAAGATCATTAGAATAGAGAAGTTATTATCTGGCTACTATTTGCTCTTTGTATATTTGCTGACCTCTACAGAAGAACCAAGGGTTATTCATTAAATGAAAGTATTAGTTATTGCTCCTGAACCATTTTTCACCCCCCGCGGAACACCCTTTAGTGTCTACTACCGGACCTTGATAACCAATAAACTTGGGGCACAAATTGACCTTCTTACATATGGCGAGGGCGCTGATGTTGCCATACCGGGGTTACACATCTATCGCATTCCCCGTTTTGCGGGTTTGGGTAAGGTCAAGGTAGGACCTTCCTTCCTGAAGCTGTTTCTTGATTTTTTTCTTATCCTCTATACCTTATTTTTACTGATCAAAAATAGATACGATGTCGTTCACGCCCACGAAGAAGCAATATTTTTCTGCAGATTTTTGAAACCAATATTTGGCTTCCAGCTTATTTATGACATGCATTCAAGCCTTCCACAACAGTTAACTAATTTTCAATTTTCCTCTTCAAAAATTCTCATCTGGCTGTTCAAAAAGCTGGAAGATTCCTGTTTGAAAAAAGCGGACGCTGTTATTACAATTTGTCCTGATCTCGCAGATTATGTCAACAGCCAGATAGAGGATAAAGACAAACATTTCCTCATAGAAAATTCAATTTTTGAATCTGTTCAACTCGCAGCCCCCGCTTCTCCCACCCATAAAAAGACAACCACTGCCCCCGGGGAAGAGGACCTCTTTCCCGTACAATCACCTTACGTCATCTACGCAGGAACATTGGAGCCATACCAGGGCATAGATATTTTAGTTCCCGCATTTGCTCTTTTTTCTGAAAAAAAACCTGATTACCGGCTCCTTATCGTCGGAGGCACTCCAGAACAGGTAAAAAAATATTCTGCTTTAGCCAGTGATTATGGGATCAACAAAATATGTTCATTTACAGGACAGGTCAGCCAGCCTGAAGCCAAAGATCTTTGCTCCAGGGCTGACATTCTGGTTTCTCCTCGCAGCCGTGGAACGAATACCCCGCTTAAGATTTATGAACAACTCGCAAGTGGGATCCCACTGGTAGCCACCCGCATATATTCCCATACTCAGGTACTGAACGATTCGCTTGCCTTCCTGGTTGACACAACTCCTGAAGATATGGCAAATGGTTTACTGGAGGCCGCAACCGGCCAATCGACTGCTGATAAAGTGAAGAATGCACGGAAATTATATGATGAGTATTATTCCCAAGACAGATATATTGAAAAATTGCGCAGACTTTTTGATTATCTTAACAAAAAAAAGGCCTGATTCATGTCTGTTATTAAACTGACAGTCTGCTCTGGTATTTTTCCACAACTCATCACAAGAAGAGTTCTCTCATGTGTGGCATAGCCGGAATAGCCGCCCTGAGAGAGGCTCCTGTCCCTACTCTTAACCAGGTCCACAGGATGTGCGAGGCAATTCTGCATCGTGGTCCCGATGATGAAGGACTTGATCTTAGAGGTGGTGTTGCTCTAGGCATGAGACGTTTATCCATTATCGACCTTGCCGGTGGTAATCAGCCTCTTTTCAACGAAGACCACACCATTCTTTGCGTATTCAATGGTGAGATCTATAACTTCAAGCAACTACGTAACCGGCTTGTCAGCAAGGGACACATTTTCCGAACTCATAGCGATACTGAAGTTATAGTCCATGCCTATGAAGAATATGGTGAAGCATTTCCTCGTCATTTAAACGGAATGTTTGCCATTGCCCTGCATGACACAAATACCAAAAAACTCCTTCTTGTCAGAGATCATGTTGGTATAAAACCCCTGTATTATAGCCTGGCAAAAAACAACCTGATATTTGGTTCAGAGATAAAATGTTTGCTTGCAAGCGGTCTGATTGACCGAGCCCTCAACATGGACGCTCTGGGACAATTTATGGCATGGGAATATATCCCCGGGGCAATGACTCTGCTCGACAATGTGCATAAACTTGAGCCAGCTTCTATCCTGACGGTCAACCTCGAATCTTCCCGAATAACAACCGAAGAGTACTGGGATATTCCACAGGAAGAACCCTCAAACCTCTCTGCTGCCGACTGGGAAGACAGGGTAGACAACCTGCTCCATGAATGCGTGCAACGGCAGCGCATTTCTGATGTCCCCCTGGGAGCTTTTCTTTCCGGCGGGGTTGATTCATCTCTTGTGGCCGCAGCCATGCCGGGAGCGCAAACTTTTAGTATTGGTTTTGCAGATCCTTCTTATAATGAACTGCATTGGGCACAACTGGTTGCCAGGCACCTCGGGGTTGATCATCGTGATAAAATCCTCCACCCCGACATTCTGGAACTTTTTAACAAACTCCTCTATCACATGGATGACCCGATAGGTGACTTTTCAATTTTTCCCACCTATCTAGTTTCCGGCTTGGCGCGTGAATCGGTTACAGTCGTCCTAAGTGGAGACGGCGGCGACGAACTCTTTGGCGGTTACGAGACCTATATTGCTGATGAAAAAGCACGTCAATACGCTCAGATTCCTTCGATAATACGCAGAAGAATGATTGAACCAATTATCCACGCTGTGAGGCCGATGGAAGCAAAAAAAGGTCTCATAAATAAGGCAAAACGTTTCATTGAAGGATTGGAACAACCAGATGATTTCTCGCATGCGCGCTGGCGGATTTTTGCCGGAGAAATGGAACAGGCCCTCTTATTTACTCCTGAGGCAAGACAACAGATATCCACGTCTCCGGGAGATCATATCCGCCAACTTTTTATGAAGGCTGGCAGACGTCATCCGTTAAATAAAAGCCTCTACGTAGACTTGAAAAGTTATCTTTGTGATAATATACTGACAAAAGTTGACCGTATGTCCATGGCGGTCTCTCTGGAAGCCAGAGTTCCCTATCTGGATGTCGAGCTTGTTGAGCTGGCCTTTTCCATGCCTGCTTCACTTAAAGTTCATAAGGGAACAACGAAATATCTCCTGAAAAAGGTAGCAGCCAGACATCTTCCTGAAAAATGTGTGTATCGTCCCAAGGAGGGGTTCAGTATTCCCATTAAACAATGGCTGACAACCACGTTACGTCCTTTAATGGAAGAACTTCTGGACAATCGCAAAATCCAGGAACAAGGTATTTTTCAGGCACAACGAGTTAATCAATTAAAACAGGAACATTATCAGGGAACTGCAAATCACAGCCATATTTTATGGTCGCTAATGATGTTTCATGCCTGGCAACGACGTTGGCTTGAGGATAATAAACATGAGTGATAGAATATTAGTTACCGGGGCGACCGGATTTACAGGAAAGGCTTTATGCCAACGCCTTGTGACAGAAGGCAATAAGGTAACAGCCTTTGTTCGCCCTTCAAGTAAAATTAAAGAATTACAAAATATTGGCGTCGAATGTATACCGACAGATATCACTGACCCCGTAGATGTGAACAAAAAAGTTGTTGATTTTTCTGTAATTTACCATATCGCAGCCGCCTATAGAACAGAGCACGCAACCCCTGAAATGTTTCATCTGGTTAATGTTACCGCCACCGGCAATCTGCTGGAGGCGGCAAAAAAGAATAATGTCGGGCGTTTTGTTCATTGCTCAACGGTTGGCGTACAGGGAGAGATTGACGACCCACCCGCGGATGAGGAATATCGATTTAAACCTGGTGATCATTATCAGGAGTCAAAAAAAGAAGGTGAACTGCTGGCCAGAAAATATTTTTCAGAAGGGCTGGCGGGGACAGTTTTTCGGCCTGTGGGGATTTATGGCCCCGGTGACACCCGTTTTCTTAAACTTTTCAAACCGGTTTCCAAGGGAATGTTTGTCATGATCGGATCAGGAAAAGTTTTATATCACATGACCTTCATTGATGATCTGATAGACGGAATTCTCCTCTGTGGCTCCAGGCCTGAAGCTCTGGGAGAAGTTTTCACCCTGGGCGGCGAACGCTACACTACCTTACAGGAGCTGGTTGATTTAATTGCCGAAGTACTGGATAAATCAAAAACAGGTATCCGCATCCCTTACGCACCGGTATACTGGGCATCTGTGGTTTGTGATAAAGTGTGTAAAAGAATTGGCGTCAGCCCTCCTCTTTATCCTCGTCGTGTAGAGTTTTTCTCCAAGGACAGGGCTTTTTCCATTGACAAAGCTCAAAGATTACTGGGGTACTCACCTCGAGTTTCGCTCCGCGACGGGTTGGCCAGAACAGCTGCCTGGTACCGGGAAAAGGGGTTAATATAAATGAAAATTCAGCGAAATCCACAGGGTGCAGCCAAAGAGGAATACGGAGCAATTATTATCGGTGGCGGCATCTACGGAATTACTCTGGCCCTTGAAGCTGGACTACGCGGAGTCAAGACCCTGCTCATTGAACAGGGTGATTTTGGCGAACAGACAAGTTTTAACAGTCTGAAAATAATCCACGGCGGACTACGATATCTCCAGAGCCTGGATTTACATCGTTTTCGAGAATCTGTGCGGGAGCGGACCTGGTTTCTCCGCAATTTTCCCGAACGGGTACACCCTCTTCCATGTTTTATGCCACTTTATGGCACAGGCATGCGCAGGCCATCTATTTTTCGGGCAGCATTGTTTGCTAACCATATTCTGGCTCTGACAAGAAATACCGGTTTGGACAATGATCATCACCTCCCCATGGGCGGAGTTGTAAGCCCGGAAAAGAGCGCAGAGATTTTTCCTCTGGTTGACACAAAAGGTCTAAAAGGCGGGGCAATATGGTATGATGCCTTTATGCCTGACTCACAACTGCTCATAATGGATCTCCTGCAAACGGCATGCGTCCATGGCACCACCCCTCTGAATTATGTCCGGGCGACAGATCTTCTTACGGATGGAGCAGGAAATGTTAGTGGGGTTACAGCCCTTGACCGAGAAAAAGGCAAGCAACGACACTATCATGCAGATCTGGTCATCAATGCTGCTGGGCCATGGTGCAGAAAAATTATTGCCGGGATAAAAGGTGATAAAGAAGAACTCTTTCGCCCATCATTGGCCTGGAATGTCTATTTTAAAAAAGATGCACTTTCTGACCATGCAGTAGCTGTTCAGGCCAGAGAACCGGGCAGCCGCCTCTATTTTATTACTCCCTGGAAAGGAAAAATTTTCGCTGGCACCGGTCATGAACCCTGGACGGGAGAACCAGGTCGACCACTACCAACCCGGGTGCAGTTGACAGCCTTTATCAATGAACTCAATAAAGCTGTTCCCGGACTCAACTTACAGCTTAATGATGTAGGACGAATTTTTGCCGGCCTCCTGCCGACAACGGAAACCGGCAGTAATAAACTGACAAAACGAGAGGTTATTATCGATCATGGAGCTGTAGGCGGACCTGGCGGATTATACAGTGTCGGAGGAATAAAGTTTACCACAGCGCGGCTGGTTGCGGAAAAGATTCTCACAATGGCAGGGAGATCAAAAACGAAAGAAAAATTACCAAAATTTGAAACACAATTGTACACGGACATATCTCATAGTCTAAAGATTGAACAATACCGGCATATCTTGTCCCAGGATGCAACAATCGTCCATCTTGATGACCTTGTTTTCCGTCGTTCAACATTATGGGAAGGGGATGAAAATATTTCAGAACTGGTAGAAAGACTCAGTGGCCTATTCCCCTGGGACGAGAAACGAACTACACAAGAAATTTCAAAATGTATGGCCTCTCTGAAGAGTCTTCCCCAAGTGGGAAATCCACAGGGATGAATGCTGTAGCAAGAGAATATAAATGATTTCAGGGATATTTTTTCGTCAGAAAAATCTGGCAGATATAAAGAGCTTTCAGGAACGGATACAACGGGAAAAAGGACAGAAGACTACTCTTTTCCATGACCGATTACTACTTTGTTCTGGCACTTCTGACCCTGTCATGGGGCTGCCTGAAGTACGATCTGTCAGCCTTGCTGACAACCGGCTGGTCGGATGTTGGATGGGAAGAATTCATAACCGCTCGTCCCTTATCCGCAAGGCCGGTATTGAACAGCCCGGGCAATACAATGATGGAGAGTTGCTCCTGAACCTTTACGATCGTTTTGGTGAGGAATGGATAGAAAAAATTACCGGCAATTTTTCCTGTGTTCTTTATGACCGGGAAACAGAAAGTCTTTTCCTGGCCCGAGACTGCTTTGGAATAGAATCCCTCTACTATTCCAGCACAGACGAATACCTGGCCTTCTCATCGACCATCTCTGGGGTATATAAACTGACAGGGGTAACCAGGCAACTAAACTCTGCAGCTGTGGGAAAATTCCTCCTGTTTAACTATAATCCGGGACAGAATACTTTTTTTGCCGACATAACCCGACTGCCAGCTGCTCATTTTTTGCGAATCAAAAACAATGAGATTACGCTGAAACGATACTGGCAACTCTCTTTTGCGTCTTCAGGAACAAGCGAGAAAGAAATACAAGAGAAACTCCTGGCCCATCTGAGAAAGGCTGTTTCGCGACAGCTAGATGATTCGCAGCCTCCAGGTGTTTTTCTCAGCGGTGGGATGGACTCAAGTACCGTTGTCGCTCTGGCCGCAGAACTGACACCGCAGCAGGTCAATACCTTTTCGTATCGATGCAAAGCTATTTCTTTTGACGAATCAAAGTATGCCAGAGCTATGGCAGAGTTTACCAAAGCCAACCATCATGAATGCGAGTACAGCAGTGATGATATCCTGCTCATGCCGGAAATTGTCCAGGCTATGAACGAGCCATTTTGTGATGTTGGTATTAATATAGCTACCTATTTATTAGGGAAAAACGCTTCCAATAGCGGTACAAAATACATATTGACGGGTGATGGTGGCGACGAACTATTCGCCGGGCATCCAGTATATGAAGCAGATAAGCTGGCGCAATTTCTTAATCCTGTACCACAAGTCCTCCTGCAACCAGCTTTACGACTCTTCTCAGCTCTGCCTGATTCTGATCAAAAAAAGAATTTATCCGTTAAACTCAAACGTTTTGCGGAAAGCCTTGCCTATCCCAAGGAGCTACTCTCTCATCGCTGGCGCATCTACTATACTGACAAAGAGTTTGCCGCGCTTACCAGGGAAGACTTCTTTAAGGGACAAAACTGGCCTTCATTGCTGGACGACATCCTGCAAACCAACCAAGATGGTAATGGAAAAGATCTGCTCTCCCGTTGTTTGCACAGTGATTACCAAACAGCTGTAGATTTTTATCTGCGGCGCAATGATTTGAACCGACGTTTGGGCATTGAAGCCCGCTTCCCCCTCCTAGACCGGGAATTGGTGGAATTCTGCGCATCCATACCTTCGAAACTCAAAATTAAAGGATGGTTTGATACAAAATATATCTTTAAAAAAACCATGGAAGTCGTTCTGCCGCATAGTATTATTTACCGTAAGGACAAACTCGGACACAGTATTCCGCTGAAAAACTGGATACGTGACGACAGCCGGGTCAGAGAAATGATTCTTGATCATGTTTCACCATCTATTGTCGCCCGGCGCGGTTTTTTTAAAGAACAAGCCATCAGCAAACTTGTCGATGATCACATGGCCAAAAAACGCAATAATTCTCACAGACTATGGGCCCTTGCAGTTCTTGAAATGTGGATGAGGAATTTTGACAACTAGCGTTTTTCCGGCTGTCTAATTGACTTATGCCAAGACAGGTCAGCAAATTTTACCTCAAACAGGATAGTCAATAAAGTGGACACTCTATTACATTCAAAATTCCAAAACACAAAAGTCCTTATTACAGGAGCAACTGGTTTTACAGGAAAGGTTTTAACCCGAAAACTGGTCAAGGCAGGAGCGCAAGTAAGGGCTATTGCACGGACTTCATCAAACCTTGACGACCTGCAAGACCTGGAAATCGAATGGTTTAGAGGTGAAGTTTTTCACCCAGAACTCGTTGCCCTTGCAGCTCAGGATGTTGACTATATTTTTCATGTTGCCGCGGCATTCCGTGAAGTTAAAGATAATGATGAGGGATATCGACAAGTTCATGTTCATTCAACCCAGTTGCTTACTGAAGCTGTAAAAGACAATCCGAGCTTTAAACGCTTTGTTC
The DNA here is from genome assembly GCA_003978695.1 of Desulfobulbus sp. GTDB lineage: Bacteria > Desulfobacterota > Desulfobulbia > Desulfobulbales > Desulfobulbaceae > Desulfobulbus_C. Next base: position 14,877 of record QNYF01000011.1, read on the forward strand.
ATGTCTCGACAGTGGGGGTGCATGGTCACATCCCTGGTGACGACCTGGCAGATGAACACTATCGTTTCAGCCCCGGCGATGGTTATCAGCGCACCAAACTGGAAGCAGAACAATGGTTTGCTGCTTATGCCGAAAAACATAATATTCCCTGGACAATTATTCGCCCTACTCCGATTTACGGGCCTGGTGACAGACGCCTGTTAAAATTTTTCAAAATGGTGAATAATGGCTATTTTCTCATGTTAGGTCGAGGCAAGGGAATTTATCATTTAATTCATGTATGGGATCTCACAGAAATTTTTCTACTGGCTGCTACTTCTGACAAAGCTCTTTCGGAAATTTTTATTGCGGCTAATGATAAGTCCATATCAATGATTGACATGGCCAGAATAATTGCTCAGGCGCTTAATAAAAAAGTCCGAATTGTACGTCTTCCAATCTGGCCTTTTTTTCTTGCTGCGGATATTTGTAAAGTTATCTGCAAACCGTTTGGCATCCAACCTCCTTTGTACCGCCGCAGGGTAGCTTTTTATACCAAAGACAGAAAATTTGATATCAGTAAACTTCGCAACGTTCTTGGGTATACGATGAAATATTCAAATAAAACAGGTCTTACCGAAACAGCGAAATGGTACATTGACAGGGGCTGGCTTAGTTAGTGTCTGTCCAGCAATGAGAATTTTCGTCGAGTTCAAGGAGCATAGAAAAATAAAAGTGCAGCATATTATTACATATGTGAGCATTTTATTTTTCGTAGTGACGAAGAAATCGGGCGAAAAGGCCATTTATGGACAGGCACTAGTTAAAACTACACCTTTATAAAACTCATTGTGGCCACAGAAATCCAGATGAACGAAAAAGGATAGCACCAATAACCAGCTCTTTTTATTTCTCATCGTTGATATAAGTGATTTCTGAAGCAGCAGAGATTTTGACTCTTGCCGCCCCCTCTACCTCAACGTATCCAAATCATACTCAAGATTACCTTCCCTGAAATTAACAAAGTATCTAATTCCTGCAGTGCAGTTAAAGAAAATAAGAAAATATCACCTGCCAGCTTTTTTTACATCAGTCATTGTATTTCTAATACTCTGCCATATGGTCAGCCTAAGTATTTCAACTGCGGATCAGTTCGAGTTGATTGCAAGCTCAAATAAAACTGAAGGATGGCAGCTTTTTTATTCCGTAAAATTATGGGGAAAACCAAGATTCAGTACAAACAGTTCGTCATACATAGCTGAACTCAAAGCAGGGAAAAAACAGACACTTCGCTTTCAATATAACCGTCATCCCGCCCTGTGGCTACGTATTGACACAGGAAATAGCCCTGGCCGTGTCAGGCTGTATGGGATGACAGTCAGAGGCAAGTTTATTGGCAAAATTTCTTATTCTCCGGTTGACATTTACCAAAAATTTCAGGTAGGCCGCCCTCAAATGTCAATGACTCTGGCTAAGGATTTCGTTGAAATAACTTCAACAACTGCCGATCCCTATCTCATCTCTCAAGAACGACTTCTGCCGTTGTGCAACCTCGGTTGGATGGTAATTCCCTTAGTTCTTCTTTCTTTTTTTCTTTATAAGACCCTCTCCACCGTCACCCCTGAACAGTATAAATCATTTTTTGGAATAACCAGGTCTAAACACCACAATAAGTCGGTCATAGAAGTCTTAGATGGTATGCGCGGCATGGGAGCCTTGATGGTTATTGCTGATCACACTTGGCCACGATTTGCAGGAGTTGGTGCCAGCGGTGTTATGATCTTCTTTGCCTTGAGCGGCTTTCTGCTGACCCGCCCCTTTGTCACGCAACCGGAAATCCTTTATAACAAGGGATTTCTGGTGAAATATGGTATGCGGCGATTAAAACGAATTCTTCCTATGTACTATTTCTACCTTTTTCTTGTCTATATTCTCTCGCAAGAACTGAGTGATGCCGTATTACATGCTGTTTTTCTTAAAGGAGATGGACATCTGTGGGCAATCCCGCAGGAAATGCTTTTCTACATCATCTTCCCATGGATACCTCTTTTCATTACTACACTACTCCGAGACAGAACATTGCTTAGTATCCCTCTACTGGCGACAATGGTTCTGCTGAGCAATTCTTTTTTAACCATTGATATCATTTCACTCAATGGCATGAACAACCAACCATTACCCTTTTATCTCGGTGTATTTTTAAGTGGTTGCTGCAGTGCCTATTTGTACTTCGGATCGTATATTCAAATAACTCATGACCGGTGCCTGGTAAAAAGAATAACTGATTTCTTTGTGAAAATGGTTCCGATCGTCATTATCTCTCTATTCTGGGCATTATCAAACGGGTTTCTTCTGGGAAACAGTTGTATATTCTCTCAACAATACTATGGCCTGTTTGGAATTGCTGCAGCAGTATTAATTCTGCTATCGGCACTGGACCAAAAATCACCATTATCAAGGCTGTTGTCTCTGCCCTTGTTGAGAATGATCGGAATCATAAGTTACAGTCTGTATCTGATTCATCCGCTCATTCTGAATATCATTGTCCAGGCAAACTCATATTTTTTTAATTTTTTCCTTCCCGGGTATTTACTTTGGCTGTTAACATTACTTTTAAGCATTCCTGTTGCGATTATTTGTTATAAATACATAGAGTTACCTTTTCTCTCCTGAGAAAGAAACTAAACTTTTATTGCTTATATACTATCCCATCTCACTCCTATCTTGACAATATCTCTAACCTGTACTTTAAATAGGTTATTTGTTCTTTGGTCAATGCGATCCCGTCGATAAACACTATGCAATTATTATATTTGGAGTAACTGTGTCAAATACGACCCAAAAATCACTACCACTTGGCATCATGGGCTATATCAGT
>QNYF01000070.1 GCA_003978695.1 Desulfobulbus sp.
TATCCCGATTTCACTGAAATTGGACACGCTGACACTACGCATTTCATTTTCAATTCGAATAATTCGAATGTCAAAGATATCATACAGTTAAACCCTCATAAGTTTGTTTTCAAAGGTGTTGTTCTAACCAATCCTCAAGGAACTCCTATTGATAATTTCGTGTTGGATAGCAGCCACATTACTGTTGATTTGAAGATTGAACTTCCATTATATGGTAGAGCCTTAAATTTTGTCCATATATTCATAGCTTATAAAAATAATGAGATTTATAGTAGTAATTACTACTGGCCGAACAGTGTCAATACATGGAAAATGTCCATGATATTGGTTTATATAAATTGATATTTTCCACCAATACTCGCTTATTGGTAGCGTGAAGTGGAAAAATTTGTCCAGATATTGTTCTCTGCTGAAATTTCCATACTATATGATATTATCACATGCAAGATGGAATATTAAGCGAAAAGTGAGACGGGATCTGGAAATAATGGTTTGTCGGCTTATCGGGAATGTGGCAGAAAAACAGATGGCCGCTTTTGCATTTTTTTACCTGTACTCTACAGTTACAGGACGGTGGTTATGTAAGTCTTTCGCACCTACCTGAAGGGTTACCTTCACGTTACCCTTGAGAGGGTCTGCCGGGCTATCTGGGTAATTTCCGGCCAGTCTTGGGCCGCAATGATTTTGGATGGAACCAGCCAGGAACCTCCGACGCAGGCGACATTGGGGAGTTGCAGGTAATCGAGGAAATTTTCCGGTGAGATTCCTCCGGTGGGGCAGAAGGTAATTTGCGGGAACGGGCCGCCGATGGATTTGAGCATTTTTATCCCTCCGGCTGCCGCAGCCGGGAAGAATTTGAACACTGTGTATCCCTGTTCCATGCCAAGCATTAACTCAGAGGCTGAGGAAATCCCCGGAATAAGGCCAATCGGGCCTTCATTTGCTGCGGCCAGAAGAGAGGGCGTGAGGCCTGGGCTGATGGCAAATTGGCCACCCGCATCAGCTACGGCCTGCAGGTCCCGGGCTGACAGCACGGTTCCCGCTCCGACAATGGCTTCGGGAACCTCGCGGCTGATATTGGCAATTGCCTCCAGCGCGATATTGCTGCGCAGAGTGATTTCCAGGATTTTGATTCCACCTTTAACAAGAGCCCTGGCAAGAGGGACTGCATGCTCGCTTTTGTTAATGACAATCACCGGAACAACCGGTCCTGTCTGCAGGATGTCAAGGGGAGAAACTGGCCATTTTTTTGAATTTTTCATCGGTATCCTTTGTTGCTGTTGCAATCAGGCCTGGGCAAGAATGCCATAATGAAAATGAAAACCGGGAACCTGCCGGACGTCGGCAAAACCCGCAGCTGTAACTGTTTGCAGGGCCGTGTCTGCGGCGATCCTGTGGGCAAACGGCGGACCCTGTTCACAGGCCGCTGTATCTTTTTCCCAGTCAACAATCAGCATCCTGCAGCCGGGCCGCAAAACCCGGTGTATTTCAGCAAGGAGTGGTTCAGGCGGCTCCAGTTCATGGAACAGGGTGATGAGCCAGATACCGTCGATTGAATTGTCTGCAAAGGGGAGACGGTCTTTTTCCATGAGCTGCGGAATGATCGTGCTCTCCGCGGGAAGGGTTTGCCGCATTTCAGCAATCATCAGCGGTTCGATATCAAGCGCATGGATTTCAATTGCCGGGCCGGCCAATAGCCCTATTTTATTTGTGAGGTAGCCTGTGCCGGCACCAATATCAACAAAAGTTGATCCGGTGCCAGGGTTTATCAGGCTCCAGACAAGGGCGGGGGGTATCCATTCCAGTCGTATGGGATTATTGAGTTTCTTTCGTTTCTTGGGATCAAATTTTTTTGCGTCCGTCATGATTACCACCTGTTGGGAAAGATAATGCCTCGCCTTTGCTATAAAGGGTTGTCCGGGCCTGTAACTTTGCTGGTTTCGTGAACATAGGTAAAGATGGAGCTTCCTCCCTGTTCCGCTCCGAGAAGATCACGACGTAACGGGGCAAAGATCTGTCGGCCAAGTCCGTACCTGTGCGATTCAAGGGCCGGGGTCGCGTATTCCCGCGCGGCAAGTGTCTCCGGGTCCACGTTGAGTTTGAGAACATTCTTTCGGGCATCCATGGTGATACTGTCCCCATCAACAACCTTGGCCAGCATGCCTCCGCAAAACGCTTCGGGCGTGCAGTGAATCGCGAAGGGAACCTTACCCGAGGCTCCGGAAAGCCTGCCGTCAGTAACAAGCCCCACAGTATACCCCCGGTCCATCACTATGGAGAGATAGGTTATGAGTTTGTGCAGCTCCGGCATCCCATTGGCCTGCGGTCCCTGGAAACGGACAACAGCAACCAGGTCCCGGTTAAGCCGGTTCTGGTGAAAGGCCTGTTCCAATTCATGCTGCGAGTTAAAGACCATGGCCGGGGCTTCCACAAAAGTTTGATCACCGTCTTGCAGAGCTGAGATTTTCATGATCGATCTTCCCAGGTTGCCTGAAAGAACCTTTATTCCACCCACCGGAGCAAAGGGGCTGTTGATGCCGGCAATAATCTCTGGATCAGCCGAAGCTGTCGGTCCGTCGCGCCAGACGACATTTTCTTTTTCAAGAACCGGCCGGGCAAGATATCTGCTTATCCCTTGTCCGACAACTGTTTTTACGTCTTCGTGAAGCAGGCCACCGGCAAGCAGCTCACCAATCAGCAGGGCCATCCCGCCAGCCTGCTGAAAGGAATTAATATCACCAGACCCGTTGGGATAGATGCGGACCAGCAAAGGGACAATATCTGAAATGTCGGCAAAATCATTCCAGTCGATCCTGATACCTGCTGCCCGGGCAATGGCAACCAGATGCATGGTTTCGTTGGTCGATCCTCCGGTGGCCAGAAGGCCCACCATGGCATTTACCACGGATTTTTCACTGATGATTTCTGCCAGGGGCGTATACTCTTTACCACGATCGGTTAAACTCGTGATCCTTGCTGAGGCTTCTCTGGTCAGGGCGTTCCGCAGCTTGGTGCCGGCATTGACAAAGGAGGCCCCCGGCAGGTGCAGGCCAAGCATTTCCGCCATCAACTGGTTGGAGTTGGCTGTACCGTAAAAGGTGCAGGTTCCCGGGCTGTGATATGCCCTGGTTTCGTAAACAAGCAGTTCTTTGCGTGATATCTTTCCCTGGGCAAAGAGTTCCCGGGCATGATTTTTTTCCTTATTCGGCAGGCCGGTGGTCATGGGACCTGCCGGAAGAAGAATCATGGGCAGATGTCCGAACTGAAGCCCGCCCATCAGCAGGCCCGGCAAAATTTTATCGCATACTCCAAGGAGAACAGCACCGTCAAAGACGTTGTGCGACAACGCGATGACAGTTGACATGGCTATGACATCACGGCTGATCAGGCTCAAGTCCATACCCTGCTCGCCCTGGGTCACACCATCGCACATTGCGGGAACACCACCGGCGAACTGGGCAGTTCCCCCGGCCTGGGCAACTGCCTTTTTTATAATGTCCGGATACCTGCCATACGGCTCGTGGGCTGAAACCAGATCGTTATAGGATGATATAATGGCAATATTGGGGACATCTTCTTTGAGCAGGGCTCTCTGGCAGGTTTGCGAACAACCGGCAAGGTCATGAGCAAAGTTGGACAGGGGGAGTTGTTGCCGAAATGGTGCGGTTGTCCTGGCCTCTTCAATGTGGTGAAGATAGGCCTGTCGGTTTTTTTTGCTTCGTTCTTTTATGCGTTTTGTAACGTTTATAATGGTAGAATGCATGGTGTCTAAGGGGCCCAAAAAATGGTTACAGGGGTTCTTTGCTGGCGGAGAATATAGCGGACAGGCATTTTCTCAGGAGGTCCGTCCTGCAGGGCCTTTTGCAGCACATCAAATTTTTTCTGTCCCGTAATCAACAGAAAAATCCGGCGGGAATCAAGAATCGCTGACAGGGTAAGGGTCATTCGTTCATGGGGCGCTGTCGGCGGGTTGATTGCCATACAGGTTTTTGTCGAACTGGCGTCCGTTGCCCGGGCAAGTCTTTTCGCGCCGGGAAACAGGGAAGCGGTATGACCGTCACCGCCCATGCCCAGGACAACCGCATCAAATGGCCGGGGAAGCTCTGCCAGCAGCTGTTCACAGGCTGTTTCGCCCTGGAGGGCGGTTGCGTCTGAGGTTTTCATGCCTGTGAAGTGAGCTGAAGCAGCGTGATTTTTGAGAAGATGGGTTCTTACCAGATGCTCATTGGAAGCGTCCTGTCCGGGATCCAGCCAGCGTTCGTCAACAAGCGTAATACTTACCTGCTGCCAGGGAATATCCCGCCCCGACAACTCGTCAAAAAGAGCTACAGGAGTTGATCCGCCGGAGACAGCAAGGCTTGCCCTGCCCCGTTTTTTCAGGCCGCTCCGGAGAAGCCCGCAGATGCGGTCGGCGAGCCTTTGAGTGAGTGTATTCCGGTCGGGAAGGAAGAGTGTTTCAGGCATAGGAGTATTCTTCCCATTCCCGATCATCCCGGGCCAGAAGGGCCACCGAGGCCACTGGACCCCAGGAACCGGCCGGATATTGCTTTGGCGGCTCGTGGCTTTTCTGCCAGGCTTTCTGGATGGAATCAATCCAGGTCCAGGATCGTTCGACCTCTTCCCTGTGGATAAACAAGGCCTGATGACCGCTCATGATCTCTAAAATCAGGCGTTCATAGGCATCGGCGATACGTGTGTTGTTGAAGGCTTCACAAAAGCTTAAATCAAGCATGGTACGTTGCAGCTGCAGACCGTCTCCAATGCCCGGCACTTTGTTGAGCATCTCAATTTCAACCCCTTCATCGGGCTGGAGCCGAATGATGAGTTTATTGGGCGGCAGGTTCTGGTATGAGTCCGAAAAAATGTTATGTGGGAGTTTTTTAAAGATAATAACCACTTCCGAGCGCTTTGCCGCCATGCCCTTGCCGGTGCGCAGGTAAAAGGGGACATCAGCCCAGCGCCAGTTGTCGATATCCACTCTGATGGCGACAAATGTTTCTGTTGTTGAGCCGGGGTCACCACCCTCTTCCTCAAGATAACCGACAACGTTTTTCCCCCTGATATAGCCGTTGCCGTACTGACCCCGAACAACCCTGCTGTCAATATTTTCTTCAGTAATGGGGCGCAATGCCTTTAAAACCTTAAGTTTTTCGTTTCGCAGGCTGTCGTCATTCAGGTTGACCGGCGGCTCCATGGCCACAAGGGTCAGAATCTGCATGAGGTGGTTCTGTACCATATCCCGCAACTGACCGGATTTGTCGAAATAGCCCCAACGGCCTTCAATACCCACTTCTTCGGCCACTGTTATCTGGACATGATCAATGGTGTTATGATCCCAGTTGGTGGTAAAAATGGAGTTGGCAAAGCGAAGAGCCATGAGGTTCATGACGGTTTCCTTACCAAGGTAATGGTCGATGCGGTAGACTTGATCCTCGTTAAAAAATCTGGCGACGGTATCGTTGATGACCCGGGAAGATTCCAGATCACGGCCAATGGGTTTTTCCAGCACCACCCTGGTTTGCGGGGTAATGATACCCGCACTGTGCAGGCCTGTACAGATATCGCCAAAAAGGAAAGGGGCCACAGAAAAATAGTTGATCAGAACGCGCTTTTCCTGGTCAACTCTTTCCTTAATTCGCTGGTACTCGCCGGGTACATCAAGATTAACCAGCACATACTGCATACGGCCAAGCAAACGGTTAAGGACTTTATCGTCAAGATCCTCTTTGATAAAGTCTTGCAGGCCATGGCGCATTTTTTCTATGAATTCCTCCCGGGTAATCTCATGACGGGCCACGCCGATTATGCGGGTGTCCTCGTGCAGCAACCCGGCTTTATCCAGCTGATAGACAGCGGGCAGCAGTTTGCGCCGGGCCAGATCGCCCAATACCCCGTAAATTGTAAAGTCGCACGCAGTCGGTTCAGTGCCCATGGATTTTCCTCCCGTTTTCTGTAAACAGTACACCGTTTTCCGGCAGACGCTGCCATTTTAATTGTACCGGAAAAGGGCGCACGTCCCAGATCTTTTTGCTGTACTCCGTGATAGAGCGGTCTGAAGAAAATTTCCCCATGCGGGCAACATTCAAAATAGCCATTCTCGTCCATCTCTCCTGATCCGTAAATGTTTCACTGACCCGTTGCTGGCATTCGATATAGTCCTGATAGTCGGCAAACAGCGTGTACTGATCGTCATAGAGAAGAGAATCAACGATGGGCCGGAACAATCCGCAGTCGCCGTGGGAAAAATGACCGCAGGAAATCAGTTCGATTGCGGCCTGGAGATTTTCATTGGCGTCGTAATAATCACGGGGTGAATAGCCTGACTTCTGAAGATCCATGACCTCATCGACATTCAGCCCGAAAAGGAAAAAGTTTTCTGCGCCGACTTCGTCCCGTATTTCCACGTTTGCTCCGTCCAGAGTACCGATGGTGAGTGCTCCGTTCATGGAAAATTTCATGTTGCCGGTACCTGAAGCCTCTTTTCCGGCCTGGGAAATCTGTTCGGAAAGATCTGTCATGGGGTAGACAATATGACCGATTTTGACGTTATAATTTGGAATAAAATACACTCTCAGCCTGTCCTTGACATCGGGATCATTATTGATGACATCCGCCACGACAGTGATCAGTTTTATCATCCTTTTGGCCATGAAATAGCCGGGAGCTGCCTTCCCGCCAAAGACAAAGAGCCGGGGCACCATATCAATACCGGGATTATTCTTTATTTGGTTGTAGAGGGTGATGATATGCAGCACATTCAGGTGCTGGCGTTTATACTCGTGGATGCGTTTTACCTGTACGTCAAACATGGCCCGCGGATCAATGGCAAGCCCGGTTTCGCGCTGTATGCGGTTGGCAAAATCCTGCTTGTTGAGGAGTTTTATTTTCTGCCACGCCTCCCGGAAGCTGCTGTCGTCCACCAGTTTTTCCAGTTTGTGGAGTTCATCGAGCCGGGTGAGCCATTTTTCCCCGATTGCCTCTGTAATGAGCTTTGTCAGGCGCGGATTACTCACGGCAATCCAGCGCCTGGGCGTTACACCGTTTGTCACGTTTTGAATTTTGCCGGGATACATGGAGTTGAAGTCGGCAAGCGTATGCTTTTTGAGCAGTTCAGTATGCATGGCCGCAACCCCGTTAATGGCCTTGGCACCTATACAGGCCAGATTCGCCATGCGCACGTACCTGGGGCCGGATTCATCAATTATGGACATTCGCTCTATCCGTCCATTGTCTCCGGGGTACTTGATGCGGACCTCATCCAGGAAGCGCCGGTTGATTTCGAAAATGATTTCCAGATGCCGGGGCAGCAGGCTGCCAAAAAGGTCAAGCTGCCATTTTTCCATGGCCTCGGGCAGGAGGGTGTGGTTGGTGTAGCAAAGAGTTTTTCGGGTAATCTCCCAAGCCTTGTCCCAATCGTAAAAATGCACATCTACAAGCAGACGCATCAGTTCAGGTACGGCAACTGAGGGGTGGGTATCATTGAGCTGGATAACAAAATTATCAAAAAAATTATCGAGATTCTCTTCAATGGAGAGATGGATTCTTATCATATCCTGCAGAGAACAGGAGGTGAAAAAAAACTGCTGCTCAAGGCGCAGTCGTTTGCCCTGGAACTGTTCGTCGTTGGGGTACAGGACCTTGGTGATGGTCTCGGCATTGATTTTTTCTTCAACAGCTCCGTAATAGTCGCCGGTGTTAAAGTCTGCAAAGTCAAAGGAGCTGTGTGCCTGGGCGCTCCACAGCCTCAGGCAGTTGACATTGTTGACCCTGTAGCCGGGAACCGGGGTGTCATAGGGGATGCCGGTTACGCATCTGGCCGGAATCCAGCGGACTCTGCGAAGACCCTGTTCGTCGTGATAAACCTCGGAGCGGCCGCCAAAGCCCACGTCACAGGCCAGGTCAGGTTTTTTTATCTCCCACGGGTTGCCGGGCTTGAGCCAGCGATCACTCAATTCTTTTTGCCAGCCATCGACTATTTCCTGATCAAATATGCCGTATTCGTAACGAATGCCATACCCTATGGCCGGAATTTGCAATGAGGCAAGAGAGTCCAGATAACAGGCCGCAAGCCTTCCCAGACCGCCGTTACCAAGTCCGGGTTCTTCTTCGTGTTCGATGAGGGCCTGTAAATCAAGACCGCTTTCTTTGGCCGCCTGAAAGAAATCATCGTAGAGATTCAGGTTGACCAGATTATTATGCAGGTGCGGCCCCATGAGGAACTCTGCGGAGAGATAACTGACAATCTTTGATTCCTTCTCCATCACTGCTTCCACGGAGTTCACAAAAAGATGCTGCATCCGGTCGCGCAGGGTGTAGGCCACAGCAAGATAGTAATCATTGAGCGAGGCCGCACTTGTGGTCATTCCCTGCCTGTAAAACAGGTTATAGGCAAAGGCGCGTTTGATTTTTTTGATCCGTTCCTGTCCGGTTAGAGAGGCCATGCTCCCTCCTGTAGGGTTATTATTCTTTGTTGGTTGGCCGCAAGCAAGATTACAACGTACCCAAGTGGATAGAATTGAGCAACAGACTTGTCAGGATAAATAATCGGTGGTTCTGCAAGTTTTTCGCACCCACCTGAAGAGTTACCAAATAATCATGTAAAAAAGAGTGAGGATTTGATACACCTTAAAAGAGGGCCCTTACCAAAAATTTACCAATGCGCATTGCAGGAGATGTTCATGCCATTAAAAAAACAACGTATCGTGCGGAAACTTCTTTGCTTTATACCCTGTTGCGTCTTTTCTGTCTTCTGGAATATCAACGGATTCGCCCAGCCTGTATCAGTTGAAACAGCCAGAATGGCTGCAGTCAACTGGATAAAGCAGCATGGAGGTGTTGAGTCAACGTCTGTTGCTCAGATGCTGCCTGTGGCTGACAAGGCGCTCCGAAACAGTAATCCTGCGTATTATACATTTACAATGGATAAAGGCGGCTGGGTAATTGTTGCCGGGGATGATGTTGCCTACCCGGTTATCGGCTATGCCCTTCAGGGCAGCGTCAGCGAGGCAGATATGCCGGTCGCTTTCAGGGCATGGATGGAAGAGGTGGAAAAAGAAATCAGAGCGGCCATCCGGAAAAATCAGAGCAGCTTCATAGTGGATAGAGTTGCCGCGACCAACAGTTCTGCCTGGGACATGCTCACTCGCTCAATCGATAGAGACCGGCCCGTCAAGACAATGTCAATATCGCCGCTTCTGCGTACTACCTGGTCACAGGGAAGATATTACAATACCCAATGCCCGTATGACGCAACGAGCGATTTTGATAACCACGCCCTTGTAGGCTGCGTGGCCACTGCCATGGGGCAGGTAATGAAATACCATAACTGGCCTGTTACCGGTGTGGGATCACAGAGCTATTATCATCCGACGTATGGCACATTATCTGCTGATTTTGGCACAACCCATTATGATTGGGACAGCATGCCTTCAGGATCTGTCACCGCATATAACCCGGCAGTATCCACTTTGCTCTATCATGCAGGGGTGTCAGTTGAGATGGATTACGGGCCTGACGGTTCCGGGGCGTATACAGGCGCTGTAGCAATTGCCCTGAAGACCAACTTTCGCTATAAAAACAGCGCGACCTATGAACACCGTTCATCATACACAACCTCATCCTGGGAAGAAAAAATCAGAAACGAGCTCAACGCCCGCCGTCCTCTCGTTTACAGGGGAAGCGGCACAGGCGGTCATGCCTTTGTCTGTGACGGCTATAACGGCACAGATTATTTTCATTTTAACTGGGGTTGGAATGGCTGGTATGATGGGTATTTTTACCTCTCTTCACTCACCCCGGACGGGTATAATTTCAGCAATTATCAGGGAGCGATCTTTGGTATTGAACCTGACGGCAAACCTGAGCCTGTGCAACAGAAAAATATGAATTCTGTGTATCATCTTCTGCTGGGAAAATAAGTCAGAACAACAGGAGATTTGTCGCTCTCTGGTTAATCGTCTGTTAGCCTTCAAAACAAACCAACAGCAATTCAAGCAGATGCATCTCAACTAGAGGTTTCAGGAAACCTTAAATTGACAAACACAACATCATGCCGTATAATATATTTAAAATAATCCGTCACTAAATCTATGGGGTAAGATATGAACACAAAATTAACACTAAGACTTGATGATCATTTAATAGCATCAGCTAAAGAATATTCTGCCCAAACGGGGAAATCAGTATCTAAAATCGTCTCTGATTTTTTCGTAATAATCAAAAATGAAAAATTGAAAGAAAACAATTCAATCACCCCAACTGTTCAATCTCTAAAAGGTATTCTGAAAAATACTAATGTGTCGAAATCTGATTACAAAAATTATTTAGAAGAAAAATATTTATGAAAGTACTTTTTGACACAAATATTATCTTAGATGTTCTTTTAGATCGAAAACTCTTTGCTGATCATGCTTCTTTTTTAATGTCCAAGGTTGAACAATCTGAAATCAATGGGTTTCTATGTGCCACTACAGTAACAACAATTCACTACCTATTGTCAAAGCACCTTGATAAAAAACAAGCCATAGTGAGCATCAATTCTATTATGGCTTTGTTTGAGGTGGCTTCAGTAAATCGTCTAGTTATTGAAAGTGCATTAAAATCAAAATTTACAGATTTTGAAGATTCGGTTCTACATGAATCAGCAAGACACGCAGGGGTAGAATATATTATTACCAGAAACATTAAGGACTTTAAAAAATCAAAAATTCCAGTATTCACACCAACAGAATTCTTGAGTATGATCGAATCACTTACATGAGATTTACGCCCAGATCATACACAGAAAAAACAACTACAAATTCCGTAGTTCCAAGCAATTACACACATGAGATTAGACTAACAATAGCATCAAGAGGGACCGCTGTGGCGTCGGGCAAATCTGGAGTAACCTAATAATATTAAACAGTTTATTTGCCTAGGAGGTAGCTGCTCGGCGGCCCTTATACAGGTCGCTTTAATATGAAAAAAAGGTCCAGGCGACCGGCAGGGTCTGTTTCCGGTTTCCGGTCGCTGGAATTTATGACATATGATTGGTTCAAGGATGATGACACATTATATTATTTTTCCAGCCATGGCCCTGGCCTCATCCTGAATGCGTTGCAGGTGGTTTGCATCAATAAAACTTTCGGCATAGATTTTATAGATGTCTTCCGTTCCCGAAGGACGAAGGGCAAACCAGCCGTTTTCGGCAACAACTTTCAGGCCGCCTATGGGGGCGTTGTTGCCCGGAGCATTGGTGAGGACAGCCTGAATCGGTTCTCCGGCAAGGGTTGTTTCTTTGACGTCTTCGGGTGAGAGTTTTTTCAGGATCGCTTTTTGTTCCGGTGTTGCCGGGGCTTCGATGCGGGCGTAGACGGGTTCGCCGAACTTTTTGACGAGTTCTCTGTAATATTCTCCGGGGTCACTTCCGGTCGTGGCAGTAATTTCTGCAGCCAGAAGGTTGAGAATGATACCGTCTTTGTCTGTTGTCCAGACTGTGCCGTCCTTGCGGAGAAAACTTGCACCGGCGCTCTCTTCACCGCCAAAGAAGATTGAGCCGTTGAGCAGGCCGTCCACAAACCATTTGAATCCCACGGGAACCTCCACAACCTTTCGTTCCAGGTCTGCAGCCACCCGGTCAATAATAGAGCTGGAAACCAGAGTCTTGCCAATGGCCAGGCTCTGATCCCAGCCGGGGCGATTACCTGCAAGGTAGGCAATTGCCACTCCAAGGTAATGGTTGGGGTTCAGCAGGCCGGAACTGGGGGTGACAATGCCGTGCCGATCAAAATCAGTATCGTTGCCAAAGGCGATATCAAAATCATTTTTCAGGCCTACCAGGCCTGCCATGGCATAGGGCGAGGAGCAGTCCATGCGGATTTTGCCGTCCTTGTCACAGTGCATGAAGGAAAATGTCGAATCAAGTGTGTCGTGAAAAATCTCCATGTTCAGGGAGTATTTTTCTTTGATTGCCGCATAATAAGCCAGCCCGGAACCACCCATGGCATCAGCACCGATGCGGATTTTTGCCTGTGCAATGGCGGTCATGTCGATGACCGAATCAAGATCGTTCACATAGGGTTGTATGTAATCATACTGTTTCACGCAGGATGCCTGCAGGGCCTGTGGCAAGGGGATGGAGTTGACTCCGACAAGGTCATTTTCAAGAAGCGTGTTCGCCCTGTCCTGAATGACTCCGGTCACATCGGTATCAGCAGGTCCTCCGTGGGGAGGATTATACTTAAAGCCTCCATCCACCGGCGGGTTATGTGAGGGGGTGATAACAATCCCGTCACAGGCAGCAGCTTCCTTTCGGTTATGGGTCAGGATGGCATGGGAAATAACCGGGGTGGGGGTAAAATCAAAATTACGGGCTATACAGACCTGGACATTGTTTGCCGCAAGTACCTGCAGGGCGGTGAGTTGAGCCGGCCATGACAGGGCGTGAGTATCCATGCCCATGAACAGGGTTCCGTCAATACCAGCCTCATTCCGGTAATCGCAGACCGCCTGGGTAACAGCGAGAATATGCGGTTCATTAAAACTGCGTTTAAGCGAGCTGCCCCGGTGACCAGAGGTACCAAAGCTAACCCGTTCTTCACTGTTCTGCACATCGGGAATCAGCGTATAATAGGCGGCAATGAGCTCTGGGACATTGATCAGAATGGATTTGGGGGCAGGTTTTCCCGCCAGAGGATGAATACTCATGAAGTCTCCTTAAATGCCGGTTAAAGGCCTGAGTGATTATTTGCTGCATACGCGGCTGATGTAAACAGTTACAGACCACACGTTATGCCAAAGTCGTGGTGCTACCTGAAGTTACGAGAAAATACAGCCTCCGGTGGAGCTTTGATCTTTATGCGTTCTTCAAATCGCATTATTTTTCCCTTTGTGCAAGCTGGCCGTTGTCAAAACCTGCAATGTTTGTCGGGCAATTTCAAGCTCTTCATTTGTTGGTACGACCAAAACCTGTATACTGCTTTCCGTACTATGAATGGCAGCTCTTTTCTTGTGGCGCAGGGCGTTTTTTTCCTGATCAATGGTAATTCCAAAAGGGTGAAGTCCTGCACAGCTCATTTTTCTGACAATGGCGGAATTCTCTCCTATGCCGCCGGTAAAAATAATACAGTCAACACCTCCCAGGGCCGCCATATAGCTGCCTATATATTTTTTTATGCGGTAGCAGAACATGGCAAGGGCAAGTTGTGCTCTTTGGTCGCCCTGCGCTGCCGACTTCGTGATTGTCCGCATGTCATTTTCGTCACAAATTCCCTTCAGGCCGCTTGCCTTGTTGAGGAGATTGTCAAGCTCATCCATATTCATGCCGGTTTCCCGGGACAGGTAAAAAAGAATGGCCGGGTCAAGATCACCGCTGCGGGTACCCATGACGAGCCCTTCAAGAGGGGTCAGCCCCATGGAGGTATCAATGCATTTTCCGTTTTTGATGGCCGCAGCACTGGCTCCATTACCAAGGTGCAGGCTGATTATATTAAGTTCATCAAGCGGTCTGTCAAGGTATTCTGCAGCCTGTCTTGCCACGTAACCATGCGAGGTCCCGTGGAATCCATAACGTCGGATTTTATGTTTTGTGTACAATTCGTGGGGAAGTGCATAGAGGAAACCATGCTCGGGAATGGTTTGATGGAATGCGGTGTCAAAAACGGCGACCTGGGGAATATCCGGCACATGTTCTCTTAACAGTCGTATACCGGACAGGTTGGCCGGGTTATGCAGGGGCGCAAGGGGGATCAGCTTTTCTATGGCCTTTATAACATCTTCATCAATAAGGACAGGCTCGTGGAAGGCTTCCCCGCCGTGCACAACTCTGTGGCCAATGGCTGCCAGGTCATTCTCATCGTCCATAATGTCGTATGCACGCAACAAGCCAAGCATAGCGGAAATGGCAGGCCGCTCTTGGGTCGTGGGCAGTGTTGTGTTGATTGTCCGGGTTTCACCGGAGTTGACAGGAAAGGTCATGCGGGCGGGGCTTTGTTCATCATCGCTTTCCTCAAGAAGACCCGAGGCTATAACCTTGAAGTCAGGGAGAGAGAAAAGCTGAAATTTAAGCGATGAAGATCCTGAGTTTATGACCAGTATTTTCACAAAAATGTCCCCAAAGTCATGCATTGCGAACCGATTGCCGCGTTCATTTTTTTCCTACCTCCTGAGCCTGGATTGCTGTAATGGCGACCGTGTTGACAATATCGGGCACCAGGCAGCCACGGGAGAGGTCGTTGACCGGTTTATTCAGTCCCTGCAGGACCGGACCGATAGCCACGGCGCCAGAGGCGCGTTGAACGGCTTTGTAGGTGTTGTTGCCGGTGTTGAGATCAGGGAAGATAAACACTGTTGCCCGGCCAGCGACCTCGCTTTCCGGCATTTTTTTGCTGGCCACAGTGGCATCAATGGCTGCATCATACTGAATCGGGCCGTCGATTTTCAAATCGGGCCGTCGTTTTCTGGCGCATTTGACAGCCTCTCTGACCTGATCAACATCACTGCCTTTGCCGGAGTCTCCACTGGAATAGGAGAGCATGGCGATAATCGGCTCGATACCAAAGAGATGGGCCGTGTTTGCCGAGCTGATGGCAATTTCAGCAAGTTGTTCAGCATTGGGATTCGGGTTGATGGCACAGTCACCATAGACCAGAACCCGGGTGTCCATGCACATCAGAAAGACCGATGAAACAAGCAGTACATCCGGCGGTGTGCGGATAAACTGAAACGCAGGACGGATGGTATGGGTCGTGGTGTGGGCTGCTCCTGAAACCATGCCGTCAACTATGTCTTTGTAAACCATCATGGTGCCGAAATAGCTGACATCAGACATCACGTCATGAGCGTTGTCCATGGTGATGCCCTTATGCTTTCGTAACTCGTAGAATGTCTCGGCAAATTCTTCCCGCAGCTCAGATGTCTGCGGATTGATAAACGTGACGTTTTCAAGTTTTAAGCCCAGGGTGGCAGCGCGCGTCTTAATGACATTTTCCCGGCCGAGAATGGTCAGGTCGACAACATCACGCAACCGGAGAATTTCTGCGGCCTGGAGAATGCGGTCGTCGTCCCCTTCGGGCAGGACAATATGTTTCCGCGCAGCCCTGGCCTGCTGAAAAATAGAATACTCAAACATGAGCGGTGACATGGTTGTGGAGGGGGTCAGCCTGATTCGCTCCTCAAGGGCGGGGAGATCAACGTTTGCCTCAAATAATCCCAGAGCCCTGGCGACCTTGTGTTCGTTGTCCGGCCGGAGCCTTCCGGTCACGGCGGTTGCGTTCATCACTGTACGATAGGTGTCACTTCCGACACGGTAGATGGGGATAGACAGGTCGTCAATCCCATCAAGCAGCTGCACAACAGAGTCCTGCGGAATAAGATTACCTGATAACAGAATTCCTGCCGGAGAAGGATAGTTTTTGGACGTAATGGCGGCAAGCGTGGTAAAAATGATATCCGGACGGTCTCCGGGGGTAATGATGAGGTCATCTTTTTCAATATAATCGAGGAAGTTCGCAGGCCCCATGGCCGCCACCTTAAAATCAAGAACATCACGCTTAAGCCCGGCTTTGGGGCCACCGAACCAGTCTGCCCGCAGTTCTTCAACAATTTCCTCCATGGTTGGCCTGTTGAGCCTTTCTATTTCCGGCAGTAACTCTATGGGAATATCTGTTCCGCATTGCTCAGCAATCACTGTTTCAGCCTCATTCATAAGAGCAGGGGCAACCCGGTTCACCAGGATGGCCAGCAGCGGACATTGCAGCTGTTTAAACGATTTTTCAGCGACCTGAAGATTCTCCAGGAGCTTTGGAAGCGAAAGCCCCAGGGCAGAGGAAACATAGAGGGCCGGGGTGCCCAACTCCCGGGCAATTCTAATTGAAATGCCGTATTCAAAGGCATCTGATAAATGGGTGATGTCCGGTCCTTCACAGAGGAGAAAATCACACGATTTTTCAGCCTCCTTGAACTTGCGAACAATCTCTCTAAACAGGCGGCGCTCTTCCCCCTCAGCAATCCAGGCTCTGGCCTGATCATAGGTGACACCCACCATCTGTGACGGCTGTTGATGTAAATTAAACCGGGTGGCAATCAGTTGAATGTGGCTGTCATCTTCGGCTGTAACAGGCGATATGGCACGGAAAAAACCCATGCGATTTATCCGGGAGGAGAGCATCTCCATAATGCCCAGAGTAATAACAAGTTTTCCACTGTGTGGTTCAAGACTGGCAATGTACAGGTTATCAGCCATGCTGGTACTCCGTGTTAAAACTCTGAATATGAGAGAATAATTCTTCTATCATTGCGTTAGCTCGGGTTTTATACCCCCTTGGGGCGTAAAACATTATTGATACCCCGTCCGCTTGCGGCGGGTATGTTCATTAAGGAAATATTTTCAATCTACCACGAAATGAATGGCAAAAAAAGAATTACGAGAAAGAGTATAAAAACTCATGAAGTACAAGGGACACAGGCTTAAACTGGCAAGGAGATACCTGCGCAATAGGGTTTTGTGGGTATCCGTTAGGGGAAGAGATATTCTAGCCGAGCAGTAACTTCAGTTACAGACCACACGCTATACCAAAGTCGTGGCGCTACCTGAATAGTTGCGCCGAGCATAGTGTTAAAGAAATTGTTTGGGAAAATCGATTTTTTTTATAATGCAGATGTAGGTTTTATTGTGATGAGGCCGTCATTAAGGAGTTCTGACAGAAATGAGAGAACATCAGCACGGCATGTTGTTTCAGTAACATCATATTCCTTCTGTAAAGTTTGACAAAGAGAAGAAAATGTTACCGGTGTTTCCAAGAGATTCCAGATAGAGGAACCTACTTCGTCAAGCCCTATAAAAATGTCTGAGTCCAGATCAAGCAGAATTACTTCTCCGTCAACTTCAGTTGCCAGACAATTTACCCCCCGAGAAATGGATAAAGTTCCAAGATCCTCATTGGCAGCAGAAAGCAATGTTTTGTCTTCCATAAATAAGCCTATGGTGTAAGGGGAAAACTAAAAGAAAGAAGCGTAAAATTATCAAAAAAATGGGTATTTTTAATTAACGCTGATGTTAATTAAAAATACCCATTTTAAGCTTTGGTCACAGAAGAAGAAACAGAATTACAGAATAAACAGTGTCCTTCTATAGCCAGAAAAGGAGAGTAATGATAACGAAAAAAATCTTCGCTTTACAATTTAGCTGGCGTGAGGACCGTAAAAATTCATAAATGGGTCTTCATGTTGATAAGCGAAAGGACCACTTTTGGTAACGGTAGCGATGTCAACTTTTTTAGCTGTTGGCTTCCGCCATTTCTTAGTTTCTGTTTTTCGAACTTTTGGATTCATGATACTCTCCATGTAGAATGCGTATAACTTTATAATTTAATATTTTTTATCTGCTCTTTATGCCTTTAGGAGACAAGAACGATATTAGCTTGCGTGGGGGTTGTTGTTGTTGCAAAAGTAAAAGGGCGTCTCGAAATTGCAAGAAAACCAGCCACTTTTGGTAACGGTAGCAATTTCTACTTTATGAGCTGCGGGTTTTATCCAGGTTTTTTTCTGTTTTGAATTTTTACTCTCTATTTTCATCACGTCCTCCTAGTAATAATTTCAGTATTCAAAAATAAAAAAACACTCTTTTATCCGAATGTCAAGTTAAAAAGA
>QNYF01000015.1 GCA_003978695.1 Desulfobulbus sp.
ATGCAGCAATACTCAGATCCAACGGAGAAAGTGGTTTAACGCCCATTGTTATGCCTCCCGAACCAGTTGTAGATTCCCTGCACTATCCAGTTGAAACTCATGATCAGCCACCCGACTCAGCTGATCATGATCGTGACTGACCCAGAGCAGAGGGGCCTGTTGCTTCCTGCAATAATCTATCAGGACGGTTTCTGTACGCTCAATATTTGCAGCATCAAGACTGGCCGTGGGCTCGTCAAGTAACAGAGCGCGGGGGGTGTACTGCAGCAGCCGGGCAATCGCCAGCCGTTGTTTCTCTCCAGTAGAGATCCTGCTCACCTGCCAGGAAAAAACATCCTGTTCAAATCCCAGCTGACTCAATGTTACAAGAACACTGCTGCCAGGAAGCGGAAAATGCTCTCCCACAGTGTCATACCACCAGAAACTCTCTGCCTGCAGCAGGCCTACCCTTTTCCGCCAGTCAGGTGCCGGAACCTTATCACAGACCATCTCACCAAGCCGCACTTCACCGACATGAGGATCCAGATCGGCAATTGCTCTTAACAAAAGTGTTTTACCAGCCCCTGATGCTCCCTGCAGACCGGTAATAGTTCCGGCAGATATGTCAAAAGTATATGGGCCACGTTCCTGAAAACAAAGTCCGGATACCTGAAGATTGTTATTCATATTTACACCGAAAAATCACGTTATACCTAAGTCGTAGTGCTACCTGAATAGTTACAAAAACACAATAAAGGCTGACCACACATACAGGACGACTTACTCAAACATCTTCACGGGTTCCAAGAATAATTGTAAATGTCGTCCCTGTCCCCTCCCTGCTTCGTACCGTGATCGAGCCGCCATGTTTTTGAACAATATTTTTACTTATGGAAAGCCCCAGACCTGTGCCGCGATTTTTGTCAGTAAAAAAAGGCGTGAAAATCTGCTCCATTTTTTCATCGCTCATACCAATGCCTGTATCAGAAATCTCTACTGCGACTGTTTTACCATGGGGCAAAGGATAGGTTTTTACAGAAATTACACCTCCTTCTTCCATTGCCTGAATGCCATTAATGATGATATTGAGCAATACCTGGTAAATCTGTTCTCCGTCCATGGGTACTTCGGGAAGCACCGGACTGAGATCCATTTTAAAAACAATTTTTTTACTGGCAAATTCCGGAGCCATAAAGCGGGCCAGACGCTCCACGAGTTCGTTCAGGGAACTCTGTACCTTGGCAGGATCTCTGGGGCGGGCAAAATCCAGAAATTCCCGAACAATTCCGTCCAACCTGTTGGTTTCCTCCACTATAATATCTGTCAGCTTTTCATTGCCCGGTGCAATCTTGCTCATCCGCTTGCCAAGCATCTCAGCGGTTGAACGAACAATACCCAAAGGATTCTTAATTTCATGAGAAACAGCCGCAACCATTTTTCCAAGAGCTGCAAGACGCTGAGCTTCATGAAGCTGTTCCTCGAGCCTGCGTCGTTCCTTTGCCTTGGCTTCCATAATCCTGTTTGCCCGCACGACAATAGCACTGAGAACGCCAAATAAAAGGGCCATCACCGTCAGCGACAGGAGCATTATCCTGAATTGAAGGGAAATAATGGCTTCCAGATCTTCTGACAGATCCTTGACCACCTCAACCACACCCATTATTTCACCGGTGCGGCGGTTGAGCCCCCGGTCCTGGCGAAAAGGGACATAGGTCTTCAGCGTGCAATACACAGGAGGCGCTCCCGGCAAAAGATTCAGCAGAGAACCACTTGATATCAAGACGGAATTGCTTTCTCCATCAAGCGCTTTCTGGTACTCGAGTCCTCCGACATCCCTTTTACCAACCATATCAGGCTCGGTGGAGTAGGAGATAATATTTTCACCTGAATCATAAATGCTTACGGATTCAATCAACATACCTCGTGTAATATTTCTGACAATGGCATCCAGACGTTCAAACTGCGTCGAATCAGACAGGGCGATACGGCCGTACCTGACAACCGTGGGGAGCACAAACTGGAGAAAAACCTGACGATTAAGATTTTCAGCAAAAAGACGGGAGTAACTGTCACTGCGATCAAGCATGACCTTTTTGGCATTATTTGACAAAACCCAGGTAAGTACCAGTGATGCCAGCAAAAGCACAGCCAGAGAAGTAAACGAAAAATATTTAACCAGGGCAAAGGATTGTGACCCCGAGCTTGCGGGTCTCCACCTGTTTTTTTTTCGTTTTTTTAAAAATTCATGGAGTTGTATCTTCATCACATACTCCGCAACGACGGCAAATAGTGGTGTCACAGGGACTGGTCGCTTTTGCGGCCACTGCTTTTTCAAGCTCCTGATAGAGATGGCCTTCTTTTATACCATGATCAACCACTTGCCAGCAAAAAATCTCGTCCTGAGCACGGGGCCGTACCGCATACTCCCAGGAACGTAAATCATGTGCTTTCATAGCCTGCTTAAAGGAACGCTTACCGGTTCCAATGTCAAGCAAAACCGGGGCGATACGGCGGTCAGCTCTGGAAAAAACAGCCTGGGACAATACTTTATCAGGCCTGTCTACCTTAACATGCAGGTTATCGATTTTCTGTAATTTCTTTTTCAAATATTTTATCTTGTATCGCAGGCTCTGCACCGCCCCGGAACAGTCCAGATCATTCTCAGCTCTCTCTCTCTCCTGACCGCCAAAGGAAAGATACTGGAAAGGGGTCCATGGTTTAGGAACAAAGCTGTTTACAGATAACACTATTTCACAGACTCTTCCCCTGGCCTGGCCAAGAGGGAGTATTTCCGCTCTGATCCTGTGTAAAAGGCTGATAAGCTCATCCAGGTCTTGCACCGTTTCAGTGGGCAGACCTATCATAACATAGAGTTTTAACGTATATATCCCGGCCCCCACCAGGGCAACAGCTGCATCTATCAAATCCTTTTCCGCAAGGCCCTTATTGATCACCCGGCGCAGTCTCTGGGAACAGCCATCAGGTGCAATTGCCACGGATTTAAGTTTTGACTTGGCCAGCAGGGTTAGAAGCTGATCAGTGATACGATCTGCCCTCAGAGAAGAAAAAGATAACGAGCAATCGTTTTCCTGCAGGTATACTGCAATGCGATCAAGCGTACTGCTCTCAGACATTTCCATACCAAGCAGGCCCACCCTGTCAATTCCTGCGGGCCGCTCCTTGAGACCGGCAATGACAGCGTCGCCCTTCCAGAGCCTTGGCGGTCGATAAATAAATCCGGCTGCACAGAAGCGGCAGCCCCTGCTGCAGCCACGGCCCAGCTCAGTCATATACATACCCAGCTCAGCTTCAGGTGAGAGTATTTCAGAATGTGCGGCCACCTCTTGGTGCCCTTGCACCACCTTTCTCACTCTTTCAGGTAACCCCGCCATAACTGATATACTGTTGACACGACCATCATCACGGTAAGAAAACGTATATCCTCCTGGAATATAACAACCAGCAAGAGTCGAACCTATCTTCTGCAGAACCTCCTGCCGGGATCCTGGCTGCAGAAGCTGTTTGAGCAATGCAGGAAGAACAGCTTCCGCCTCTCCTATAACCATGATATCAGCAAACTCGGCCAGCGGTTCAGGATTCATGAAGACACCAACACCACCAAAAACTACCAGAGGGCTCCCTGCCCTGACCTCATTACCTCTCCGGTCAGCATAGGGTTCCACACCACCGGCAACCAGCATGGCGCAAAGCCTTGGAAAATCCTGTTCAAAACTTACGGAACCAAAAACAAGAGGAAAATCAGACAGAGTCCGTTCTGATTCAAGCGAGCGAAATGCTTCATGGTTTTGCGGGTAAACAAATCGCTCACAGACAATATGATCAAGACTATTGAGCAATTTGTAGACGAGCTGATAACCAAGGTTGGAAACGGCAAGGGGGTAGGTATTGGGATAGAGAAGGGCCACCGGCTGCCGCCCTTTCCATTTTTTTCGAAACGTACCTCTCTCTAGTTCAAGCAGGGGATGCAATGGACACCAGCCCTAGGACTGGTGCAGAGAAAGCACTCTGTCCAGGCAGTCGTAACCCAAAAATGTCAATTGGCCTTTTTCCTGATATAGGCAGGCTCGTCCCATTCATCCATTTCCGCCTGTTCATCAAAAATAGGCGTTGGCATGGTACGCAACCCCTTGGGGACTGGGTTGGGCTGGGCAAATCTGACAGACCGGTTTTCTTTGGCAGGAGTTGCGTCATCAACAATTTTAAGCGATGCTTTTTCACTTTCACCTCGTGTTGGACTTACAACATCAAGTTCTGAAATTGTCTCGGAGTCCTCAATACTGGAAATACCAGTGGCTATAACTGTGACCCGTAACTCCTCATCAAGATTCTCATCAAAAAGCGCACCGATTATAATATTTGCGTCATCATGGGCTTTCTCCTGAATCAGAGCCGAGGCTTCCATGAACTCACCCATGGTCAGGGACCTGGATGCGGAAATATTAATAAGAATTCCCCGGGCACCATCAATACCGACATCTTCTAAGAGTTGATTATCAATAGCACGCTTTGCAGCCTCTGCGGCCCGATTCTCACCGGCAGCAGTTCCAGAACCCATAATTGCCGGCCCCACTTCCTTCATGACGGTTTTCAAGTCGGCAAAATCCACATTGATATGGCCAGGAAGGTTGATCAGATCAGTTATCCCCCGGACAGCCTGCAGTAATACATCATCCACCATCTGCATCATCTCAACCAGAGTGGAATTCTTCTGCATTAACGACAGCAGCCGGTCGTTGGGTACGGTAATAATGGTATCAGAATACTCTTTTAACTTTTCCCAGCCTGCCTCGGCATTACGCATCCGCCGTTTGGCTTCAAAGTAGAAAGGCTTGGTGACAACGGCAACGGTCAAGGCCCCTGAATCTTTGCAAAGCTTGGCAATAACAGGGGCTGCTCCCGTACCTGTCCCGCCGCCGAGACCAGCTGTCACAAACACCATATCTGCCCCGGCCAGGGCTGTTTTCAGATCTTCGTAACTCTCCTGGGCTGAATCCTTACCCTTTTCAGGATCGGCACCGGCACCCATACCTTTTGCAAGAGTTGGTCCCAGCTGGAGACGAATATCAGCCCGGGATTTTTCAAGGGCCTGCATGTCAGTATTGGCAGCAATAAACTCGACACCAGCCAGTCGATTTTCAACCATTGTGTTGATGGCATTACCGCCGCCTCCACCGACTCCGATAACTTTTATTGTTGCCACAGATTCTTCTTCAGCCATTCTAAACGGCATGGTCTCCCCCTCAAACACGTTGATCCCTAAATGACATAAACTATACCATTAAACCTGTTCTGACTAAAGCAATTTTCACACTCATCAGATGATATTTTTTATAAACCCTTTCAGCTTCCCGACAACTCCATTGCTATCCTGCTGACCATGATGTCCGCCTTCAGCCCCATACAGCACAAGACCAACACCTGTCGTACATCTGGGAGATTCAACATCGGCTATCCGTCCCCCCACGCCTTGAGGAAAACCAATCCGTACAGGCATGTCAAAAACCTGTTCAGCCATATCAACAATATTTGCCAGCAGGGCCGTGCCTCCGGTGATAACCATTCCGGCGTTAATTCTGTTCCGGTATCCGGACGAACAAATATTCTTATTCACCATCTGCAGAATTTCTTCCATCCGGGCCTCAAGGATTTCCACCATCACCCTTTGTGAAACCTTGCGGGCTTTACGATCACCTACAGTTGGAACCTCAATGATGTGATTATCCTTAATCATGGAGGAAAGCGCACCGCCGTATTTATACTTCAGCATCTCTGCTTCCTGAAGAGGAGTACGCAGTCCCACAGATAAATCATTGGTCAGATTATTCCCACCAAGGGCAA
The DNA here is from genome assembly GCA_003978695.1 of Desulfobulbus sp. GTDB lineage: Bacteria > Desulfobacterota > Desulfobulbia > Desulfobulbales > Desulfobulbaceae > Desulfobulbus_C. The sequence goes on from QNYF01000015.1 coordinate 5,839, forward strand.
GCTCCCAGGTATGCTTGATCGTTCCGTTACAAAAAACAGCGAGGTCTGTTGTGCCGCCTCCGATATCTAGCAAAGCTACTCCCAATTCCATTTCATCACGACCAAGAACCGTGTGGGATGAAGCCACTGACTCAAGAACTATTTCCGCGACATTCAATCCTGCCCGGTTACAGCTGGTTACCAGATTATGAAGCGAGGTAACATCCGCAGTCACAATGTGAACATTTGTGACCAACCGTACTCCGGTCATTCCCAGAGGATTCTGTATACCTGTATGATCATCTACCATGTATTCCTGTGGCAACACATGGATAATCTGCTGATTATCAGATATTTTCACCGTCTGTGCAGCCAGGATAACAGCATCAATCTCCTTCTGCCGGATCTGCTGATTATTGATGGCAATAATTCCCGGCGAATTAAACCCCTTAATATGGTTTCCCGCGATACCGACATACACGGTCTCAATATCACAACCAGCCATATCCGAGGCGCTTTCCATGGCCTGCCGGATCGCCTGAACTGTTGACTCAATATTCACAACCACGCCTTTTTTCATTCCCGACGACGCAGAGGTACCCACACCGATAACATCTACACTGCCATCGGCAAACAGCTCGCCGATAACCGCACATATCTTCGTTGTGCCAATATCAAGACCCGCAACCAGTTCCCCGGATTCCAGCTCTTCTTCTCTTTCCAAATCTTCCATTGTGCCCATATGCTATGATTCCACTTTAGCAACCAGAATTCGGTTTTTGAAATAGTCCATCCGAATTTCTCTAATCTCTTGTAGCTTCTTCTTGCGATACAACCGGCCAAGGAGTTTAACCAGTTGATAATATTTCGTTTGCATGCCATCAAAGCCCATATAGATAGGAAAGGGACGATCAACAAGATAGACGATAATCCCCTTGCCCGGACTCACATTAACTTCGGAAATTGTCTGCAGCGGTATAATGGGATTTCCTCGGGAAGCAAGCCGAATAAACCGAAAAGCTTCGGCTGCAAGCCCTGTCCCGGCAATGACTGTCCCTGTCACCTTTTCAATGGAATCAACTCCCGTGATTACCGGAAAATCAAGCTCATGCCCTTTTTCAACTTTTGCAAAAACTCTGCCTTTACGGTCCACATAATACAAGCCGCGATCGTTTTCCTGGTCAATATTAATCATGGCCAGGGGCCGGTATTCATGCACTCTTATTGTCAATGCAGATGGCCAGGAACGTTCTATTTTCACAGATTCTATCCAGGGATGCTTACTGATGGCATCCTCGGAACGTTGGGTATCAAAGGCAAGGAGATTCACTCCCTGTTCTATCCCGCCCAGATCAAGAATCTTTGCTTTTTTCACCTGTTGGTTGCCCTGAACGGAAAGTGTTGATAACCGAAAAATATCTGATTTCTGTAAAACCTGCCGAAAATACACCCCGCACGCCAAAACAGCAATGCATGCAAGGATAACCAGCCCCCCTTTTTTTGAAAAATGCCCTATCTGCCATTTCTGCTGCCGGGCAACGGCAACCGTCTGTATTTTTTTTCTCCTGAACGAAAAAAGATCTTTCAGGCGGGTAGTAAGCAGTGACAGTTTTTCAGTACTCTTTCTCAAGCGCCCGGTTCCTGGACGGCGATATTTCGGGGTATACTTTCTCACGTGCTTATCCCTGTAAAATCTGGACTTCCGGTTCCAATCTTACACCAAACCGCTGATATACTTTTTCCTGAACCACTTCCATCAACCCGATAATCTCAACAGCGGTTGCTCCGCCAGTATTGACTATAAAATTCGCATGCACAGGTGATACCATGGCTCCACCAATTGTAAATCCCTTCAATCCGGCTGCATCAATCAGTCTGCCTGCCGAATCCCCGGGGGGATTTTTAAAAAACGATCCTGCCGAGGCAACACCTTTAGGTTGTTTCGCCTTGCGCCGCTCCAGGTAGCCACGACACCTTTCTCTGATGCTCTGTTCTCCTCCCGGACAGACAACAAAATCTGCTGAAACGATTGTCATTCCATCTAAATCACCATCCTGCCAGGCAAGTTGACGATACGAAAACAGCAACCTTTTTGCCGGAACATGAACAAGACTGCCGCCTCTGTCGACCATAACAATCTGTTCCAGTCTTTCACCTGTTTCATGGCCCCAGGCACCGGCATTCATCCAGACGGCCCCGCCAACCGACCCTGGAATCCCGACCAGAAATTCAAGCCCTGACAAGCCGTTTCTTGTGCACCAGGAGACTACCGAAGACATGGCACATCCAGCACCAGCCCGCACAACGACTGTACCATCATCTTTTGTCGGCCTGCAGGACAATGATTGTATTTCGCCTCGAAGCCGGATCAAAACCCCCGGGTACCCCTGTTCCGGCACAAGAATATTTGATCCCTGCCCCAAAACCCGACTGACAATTCCTTGAGCAGTCAACCATTTTACCAGCGTAGACAACTCTGCAATGGTTCTGACATCAATTAATGCTTCAGCCTTCCCCCCCGCCCGCAAAGTGGTATATTCTGCCATGCAAACCTCCCATAAAACAGTCCCCTGCCACCAGGAGGAGAGGTTGTCACGCTGTTGCCTATCCACAGCTTACCGCCATTTTTCACCCTGTCACGTATTTGCCAGCAGACCCAGCAACTGCTCACCGACCTTAACAATACTCCCCGCCCCGAGGGTCAAAACCAGATCCCCGGCACGGACATTATTAAGCAGATCCGCAGGCAGGGTAGTTACATCTGCGTGATATTTCGTGTGTCGCTGTCCATGTTTCTTTATAGCCTCAAGCAACGACTCGCTGCTGACACCGGAAATCGGCTGTTCGCTTGCCGCATAAATATCTGTTAAAATAAGTTCATCAGCCCGATGAAAAGCTGTCGTAAACTCCTCAAACAAGGCTTGCGTTCTCGTATATCGATGAGGCTGAAAAGCTACAACAAGCCGCCTGTCAGGCCAACCATCCCGGACTGCATCAAGGGTAGCCCTGATCTCTGTTGGATGGTGACCATAATCATCAATCACCAACACACCGTTTTCCTCACCCTTAACCTGTAACCGCCGCTGCACTCCCTCAAATTCCGCAAGAGCCCTGGCAATTACTGCAAAATCTATCTCAAGCTCCAGAGCAACCGCAATAGCTGCCAGTGAGTTGTAGATTGTGTGACGTCCCGGGCTGTTACGGCAAACCCGCCCAAGCTCCGTCCCTCTGAAGACAACTGAAAATTCACTGCTGCGTCCCTTGACCTGAATCCTGGCGGCATAGAGATCAGCCTGTTCTGTAAGACCGTAGGTTATTTTCCTCCGTTGGAGCAGAGGGAGCAGGCTGGCAATATTAGGGTCATCAAAACAGAGTATTGCAGCCCCATAAAAAGGTATTTTTTTAATAAAACGTAAAAATGTATCTTTAATATGATCCAAATCCCGATAATAGTCCAGATGTTCAAGATCAATATTGGTCACTACTTCGATTACCGGAGAGAGCTTAAGAAAAGATCCGTCACTTTCGTCGGCTTCAGCCACAAGAAATTCACCATCACCAAGCCGGGCATTTCGCCCTCCCAGGCAGTCGACTTTGCCTCCTATAACGACGGTGGGATCAAGACCTGCCTCGGCCAGAATCGCTGCGACCAGGGAAGAAGTCGAGGTTTTGCCATGGCTTCCGGCTATGGCGATCCCGTATTTTTTTAAGCGCATGAGCTCCGCCAGCATCTCCGCGCGCTGTACCACCGGGATCTGCTCTTCCAGTGCACAGCGGACTTCAGGATTTTCTTCAGTAACAGCCGAGGATGCCACTACAACATCAGAACCGATAATATTGTCTGCCTGGTGTCCTCTATGTACTGTAGCACCGAGATCTTCAAGACGTTGGGTAATATCTGAACTCTGCAGATCAGAGCCGCTCACCTCATAGCCAAGATTGAGCAGCAGCTCGGCAATACCCGACATACCAATGCCGCCTATCCCCACAAAATGAATATGTTTATTTTTCTTATACATATATCTGTAAACCTGATCTACCCGCAATAAACTACGAAATCAGCTGTAAACAATCATCGACAATTCGCCTGGTGGCCTCTGGTCTGCCCATTTTTTTCATATTTGCCGACATTATTTGCCGTTCCCCGCTTCCCGATAACATCTCTTTGAGTACTTCGGCAAGCCGTTCTCCAGTCAGCTCCTCTTCCCTGTACATAACTGCGCCACCACCTGCCACGTAATACTGAGCGTTTCTGGCCTGGTGATCATCTGCAGCATACGGATAGGGAATAAGCAGGGCCGGAAGCCCCATCACTGCAAGTTCAGCAAGTGTTGTCGCTCCCGCCCTTGCCACGACCAGATCAGCTTTCTGGTACACTCCGGCCATGTCTGTATAAAATGGCGCAACATCTGCGGTCACACCATTTTTTTCATACCCTGCCCGGACCGTTTCTTCGTCAGCTCTGCCTGTCTGATGGAGTATTTCAACATCAATTTCTTCGTTGCTGGTAATAGCAGCCATTGCTTCAACCATTAACAGATTAATCCGGTGCGCTCCCAGGCTTCCACCAAGGACAAGCAGGGTCAGGGGGGAAGCGTTTTCCGGTTTCCTGTTCTCTGCAGCAGTAAGTATCTCCTGCCTGACAGGGTTACCGGTAATGATTGTTTTTTTCTCCGGAAATGACGGCCCGGGTATGGAAATAAACACTCTGTCAACAAACCGGGAAATCATTCTGTTGGCCAACCCGGGAACAGAATTCTGTTCATGGATGCACGTCGGCACAGAGAGCAATTTGGCCGCCATAAGTACCGGGCCTGTAACATACCCTCCCACTCCAAAAACCAGATCAGGTTGAAAATTCTTTATAATACGCATGGCTTCCATAACCGCACCGGGAAGTATGCTGATACTTTTCAGGCGATTAAACAATCCCTTACCCTTTAGCCCCATGCATGAAATTGAAGCTGTAGCGAAATCATAACCTGCTAACGTGTCCTGATCAAGCTGCCTACTCGTGCCTATAAACATTATTTCACATTCGCGGCCCTGTTCCTGAAGTGCTGTTGCCAGGGCAATTCCCGGGAAAAGATGCCCTCCTGTCCCCCCTCCGGTGATGATTATGCGCATGAGGCCATCCGAATCTTTGATACAACCATATTACCATAAACTATACGTAACTGTTCAGGAGCAGTACGGTGGTTCTGCAAGTTTTTCGCACCCACCCGAAGATTTACAAATTTAGAGACCAAACATCCCGTACACTTCCTTCCATCCTCACGAGATTGCTTTTCGTAAACTTTCAACACAACGGGTAAATATACGGCCCCGCTCGCCATAGTTGGCAAACATATCAAAACTCGCACAGGCCGGAGCAAGTAAAACTGTATCATGATTTTCAGCTTCTTCATACGCCCTTGCAACGGCATCTTCCATGCTTTCAGCCTGTTGTATCTCCACCACACCAGCCAGTGCTTTTGCAATATCTCTCCGGGCTTCACCAATAAGAATAACGTGTTTAACACGCTCCTGAACCACAGGACGTAACACCGAAAAATCACTTCCCTTATCTCTCCCCCCGGCAATGAGCACCACATCTTTTCTGTAACCACTTAAGGCCGCAACAACCGCGCCTACATTTGTCGCTTTGGAGTCATTAACAAACCGTATTCCCTGTATTTCTCCAACCGGGGTCATTCTATGTTCAGGCGGCGAAAACGATGCTAATCCTTTGCGTATCATTCCAGGATCACAACCAAACTCACGGACCGCCAGAAGAGCCGCCGCCCCATTTAACAGATTAACCTGTGAAGCGAGATGCGTCGGGCTTAAGTTATATATTTCCTGACTTCCCTTCTTGCCAAAACCGGGGTGTAACCGCACAGACATCTTGTCAATCACTGCCCGGCAGTCAGGTGTTGTGCCAAACCGTAGCACAGTACCCGGTGTTATAAATGACTGTTGCTGAATAAATCTGTCATCCCCGCTGATTATTGCTGTATCAGTCTTTAATTGACAGACAAACATTTTAAGCTTTGCCTCAGCATACGCCTGCATGCTGCCATGCCAGTCCAGATGATCTGGTGACAGATTAAGAAACACGCCAATATCCGGCCTGAATTCACCGGCTGCCTGCAGCTGAAAGCTGGACAGTTCAAGCACGGCGACATCACAACCTTCCGGATTCATGATGTGTTCTAAAACCGGGGTTCCGATATTCCCACCCAAAAACACTTTTTTCCCGGAAACCTCCAGGAGATGCGCGATGAGACTTGTTACCGTGGTTTTACCGTTTGAGCCGGTAACCGCTATTACAGGGACTCTGAACTGATCTGCCGCAAGAGCAAGTTCTCCCAGCACAGGAATCCCGCAACTTTTCGCGGCCCTTATTGCCGGTATATCGTGGGGGACACCGGGGCTTACAACGAGCACATCAGCTGACGAACAAAACTCCTCCGAATGGCCACCTGTTTCGACATGACAAGTGTTTTCTTCAAGAACTGTTTTTTCCAGAGAGCTGAGTTCATTAATACTGCGTCGCTCGGATACACCAACGTCAAGACCACGCCCGTGCAGGTATTTCACTGCCGCAATACCGGACTTCCCCAGACCGATTACCACACTTTTCATTCCCGAAACAAGCTCCATCAACTCACCTGAGCTTAAGGGTTGCCAGGGCCATGAGCCCCAGAATGATGGATACAATCCAAAATCGAATCACAACCTTGGGTTCTGCCCACCCTTTTTTTTCAAAATGATGGTGAAACGGCGCCATTAAAAAAATTCTTTTCCCGCCAGTCATCTTAAAATACCCAACCTGCATAATAACTGACAGCGCTTCCATGACAAAAATACCACCGGAAATACAGAGCAGAAATTCCTGCTTTATTATTATTGAAACAGCTCCGACAGCTCCTCCGAGGGCAAGCGAACCCACATCACCCATGAAAATCTGCGCAGGATAGGCGTTAAACCAGAGAAACCCCAGACAGGCGCCGACAAGAGTACCGCAGAACACGGCCACTTCTCCAGCCCCAAGCACGTGCGGAATCTGCAAATAATGAGCAACGACTGCATTACCGGCCGCATAAGAAAAAATCGCATACACAGCACCAGTAATCATAACCGGCCCTGCTGCCAGACCGTCCAGCCCATCGGTAAGGTTCACAGCATTGGAAGCACCCACAATAACTGCTACTGCAAAAGGGATGTACCACCAGCCCAGGTCAGGATGAAAGTCCTTGATAAACGGCAGGCTTAATGTCCCGTCATAGACAGGATGCAGGTGCAGGTACAGACCTACAAGCGACGCACCAATAACCTGTAACAACAATTTTCCACGGGCGGAGAGCCCTTGGGTATTCTTCTTTTTAATTTTTTTCCAGTCATCAACAGACCCGATTCCCCCATAAAATAAAGTAATCCCGAGACAAACCCAAATGAGTCCACTGGTAAGATCCGCCCACAACAATGTCGACAGGGTGATCGCTGTGAGCATGAGGACACCTCCCATGGTGGGGACCCCCTGTTTGCTCAAATGAGTTTCCGGTCCGTCATCACGGACAACCTGGCCAATCTGCTGTTGCTTCAGCCAGCGAATAAACGAGGGCCCAAGAATAAACACAACCAGAAAGGCGGTGACAGCACTGCCGATGGACCGAAAGGTAATATATCGAAAAACATTGAAAGCACTGAACTGGGTATGCAGTGGATATAAAAGATGATAGAGCATTTATCACTACCTCTCTATACCGGTTGCAAACCGCTGTTCAAGACCCTGGAGAACTTTTTCCATCTGCATTCCCCTGGACCCTTTCACCAAGAGCCAGTCCCCCTCAACAATTTTCCCCTGGATCATGGCCTTGTAGATCCAGTCGACGATATCTTCATGATCTGAAAAGAGACGCAGCCTCTCCTGGGACATCCCCTCTTCCTCTGCTCCGGCAGCAACATGGCCTGCAAACGTCCCGGTTACCAGTAACTCGTCATACTTACACTCTGCAACCTTCCGCCCCACCTCAACGTGGGCAGGTATGCTGTCATCACCAAGCTCAAGCATGTCTCCAAGCAGGGCAATCCGTTTACAGTCATCTCCGAAACTGGACACTGTCGTTAACGCGGCTTCCATTGATGCCGGATTGGCATTGTAACAGTCGTTAACCACCAGCACGCCACCGGGCAGTGTCATAAACTGCATTCTTTTGTCCATGCTGCGATACTCTTGCAACGCCTCTGTTATCACAGAAAATGGCACTCCGGCTGCACATGCAATTGCAGCGGCTGCCGCACAATTACTGACATTATGAACGCCCGGAGCCGGTACCGTGATTCGTTTTTTCCGATCGCCCACCTGCAGGGTGAAACGCATGCCCTGTTCACCCAGATTAACGATCCGGCTCGCCCTCACTGTCGGATGTAACCTGCGGCCGGCTTGAGTAACAGCAAAACCAAGAACATTTGCTGAGCTTCGTCGAAGTTGACGAACATGGGGATCATCGTAATTAACAACAGCCACCGTTTCAGGTCGCATGCGGGCAAACAGTTCACCTTTGGCCTTCGCCACTCCCCGGATATCCCCAAGCCCTTCAAGATGCGCGGCCTGCACATTGGTTATGCAGGCAATATCAGGGTCTGCAATTTCAGCAAGCCGCTCTATTTCCCCGGGCCGATTCATACCCATTTCCAGTACAGCCTTTTGATGTCCGGCAGAAAGAGGCAATAGAGACAGGGGCAACCCGATAAGATTATTAAAATTTCCTTCAGTTTTAAGCAGCGGATTTCCTCCCCTGCTCTTCCCGGAAAAAAAGTTATTGAAGATTGCAGATGTCATCTCTTTAACCGTCGTTTTACCGGAGCTGCCTGTGATAGCCGTGACCTGAACATTTCCTGTCAGCAATCCACGCCGGTATGCAGCCAGATCACCCAGTGCTTTTTGCGTATCTTCAACCCTGATGACCAGAATTCTGGTACTTGGCGCAGAGATTTCCTGATGAACGACAACTGCGGCTGCGCCTGCTTTCACGGCGGTATCAATATAATCATGACCGTCATAGGTTTCGCCTGCAAGCGCTACAAAAATATCCCCCTGTTGCAGCTTTCTGGTATCAGTTGATATGTTATTCAACAGAGCAGACTGCTTGCCGCTTTGAACCTGACCACCAGTCGCATTCAAAAGATGTGTCGTGTTCCAGCAAATCATTGCATCCAGGGCACAGAGACGGTCATCAAAGAATACTTTTTTATCCGCAAACTGCTGGTATGTTTCATGACCTTTACCAGCCACAAGAACTATATCTCCGGGAGCAGCCTGGGCAATACCGTAAGCAATAGCCTTTTCCCTGTTTGTAATGCAGGTATACGATTTTTCCGCATGAGCAAATCCGAAAAAATCCTTCTCCAGATCAACCTGCCTGCTGCCACCGCTTTTCAACCCTTCGGCAATACTTGCGATAATTGACTCCGGTTGCTCGGATCGGGGGTTATCAGAGGTAACTATAGCAATATCTGCGTGTGTTGCAGCGATCTTCCCCATCAAAGATCGTTTTCCCTTATCACGATCTCCTCCGCAGCCAAAAACACATACCAGACGATGCGAGGTCAGTTTTTTCAATGTCTGCAAAACATTTTCAAGCGCATCAGGAGTATGCGCGTAATCCACAAAAACCGCAGGCTGACCGCTTTCCGGCAGGCCGGGAATCTTGACTCGTTCCAGTCGGCCCGGAACCTGACTCAAATTTTCAAGCCCGTTTACAATCTGTTGAGGCGAAAAACCAAGACCGACTCCAACACCGGCAGCGGCCAAGGTATTTAACACATTATATCGCCCCGTTACGCCAGAACTGATTGACGCATTCAGTTCCCCTGCAACCAACTGACAGGAAAAACCATTTATGGTTTCTTGCAGATTCCTGACAGAGACATCGTTGCTGTGAGTAAATCCACAACTGATCAGACTCCTCCCGGTTATGCCCTCTGACAGCTCCCTATGCAGACGTTTTCCATAATTATCGGACCGATCACTGACATCAGTAACGACTACGGCACAACCATTGTGTTTGAGATATTTTGAGAACAAGTTTTTTTTTGCCGCAAAGTACTCCTCCATATCTCCATGATAATCCAGGTGATCCCTGCTTAAATTCGTGAACACCACGATATCAAAAATAATGCCCTGCAAGCGTTCCTGAACTAAAGCATGCGAAGATGTCTCCATAACCACATGAGTGACTCCATGATCAGCCATTGCACGAAGAAGCCGCTGTAACCGGATCGGGTCCGGTGTTGTCAATGGTGCTGGTTCTCTTATCAGGTCACCGTTTGCATCTGGATAGCGATAATCAATGGTACCAATCACTCCGACACGATAACCGTTGCTCTGCAGCATCTGCTCTATCATCCAGGATACAGTGGTCTTTCCATTCGTTCCTGTTATACCGATCATTGTCATCTTTTGAGCAGGAGAGCCATAAAATGATGTTGCCAGATATCCAAGAGCAGCATGCGAATCATTTACCTGGATAACGTTGACATCCCCAGGGAGAGAATCGAGTGATTTCTCAACAACAACAGATGAGCACCCTTGGCGGACAGCATCAACCACATACAGGTGACCGTCAACACTACTGCCTTCAAGGGCTACGAACACACTCCCAGGCCCAGCTTTTCTTGAGTCAACGGTAATCGAATGTACCCTGTTCTCCCTGCCGACCTGGAGTTTTTTCACTGCGAGTCCGGCTGGTAAGTTGCCTGTCAAGCTCTGAAAATCCACAATGCCACCTAAATGCGGGATTCAAGGATAAGCTTACAACCTGCCGCATCAACAAGAGGTGTGCCGGGGGCGGGTTCCTGAGCTATAATTTTACCACTACCGGTAATACTTACGTCGAGCTTAAAAGGATTAATGACCTGCAGCCCCTTGCGAAGGCTTAACCCGGTTATATCCGGCATTGACTGCTCTGACGCGGTATAAACAGGTTTCTGCTTTGTTACATCTATCCGCCGGGAGATGAGAAAACGCTGATAGTTTTCCTCACTCTTTTCCCAGGGAGTGTTTTCTGTAATTTCTTCACTTCCCACCCGGGACAGTACATGAAAAAGACTTCGCCCAACAGAGGCAATCGTTTCATTATTTCTCTTTCGACGATACATTTTCGGGGACAGGGGCAGTAAACCATCATGATCAACAGCCATGACAAGTATAATTCGAGGTCGCTTTTTAGGGACAGCTACAAACAATACTTCCTGCGTTGAATAGACACTCGAGCCGTTCTCAACTAAAACCCTGGCAGCTTTATTAGCAAAGAGAAATCCGTCCGAAGAGCTGAAAAATGGTTGAGACAACAGCTCCATACGAAGATGGACGCCATCAGCTGGCTCAATTATTCGTTCCCGATGCAGATTGTCTTTATCACGGCTGTATATTTTCTTGTGAAAATGGTCATATACTTTTCCCACAGAGTAAGGGGCAACCCGTACACCCCCATTAATAAGGCTTGACAACCACACCGCCAGCTGGGCACCACTTATTTTTTCAGTGCCATCCGACTCTGCCCTCACAGGAGAACTCTCGCTTGAGTGCAGAGATGGTTCACCGGAAACAGACCTGGTCAGCTCGAATTTCTCCCAATACTGTTTCAGTTTTTGCGCAGTCAGCCCATACTCCGGAGCGCGCACCGTTGCCGGAAGGACATTCGTATTTATTCCAGAGTCATAAATTGCGGCCGTAGTAGTAAATAAAGGACGAATGAGCTCAGGAATATAGTTTTTCCGAAACACCTGACCCT
>QNYF01000047.1 GCA_003978695.1 Desulfobulbus sp.
ATTTTTTTGGGGGATTATCTCTTATTTCATTAAACAAATCGTACTACTTAGACTCTGCAAGGTCCAGGTAATTACGAAGTATTGAACAAGAGCAAGGCAACTCGTATGGAGTTTGTAATGGTCTGGAGACAGAGGGCACGTAGATTTTTGGCTTCCCTGGCACGAAATGCGCCCCCATCGAACTGCATGGCATTTCCGCCCAAAAAAGGCAAGTATTACCAGCAGACAAGCGTGATCTGGAAAACATTAACAATGCAAGCAAGTATGACAGTGCCTGGACTATCATTAATGGGCATAAACTCATTGATATGGACGTTGTTTCGAGTACTATTCCAGCTAAAAAAATGAATATGACTGGTCTTCGATAGAGTTTTCCGCCCTGTTCAGTGACAGCTGTGATCCTGCAATCCGGTTTCAGTCCTGGCCCGGAACCGGATTGCAGGAAAAGGAATTCCCCGGAGTCTCCAGTTGCTGTCTCGATAAGTCCATTGAGCGGAGCTTTTTTAAGAGTTATAGATGATGAGCCAATACACATTTCCTGTAATATATCCATAACCGGTGGAGGAGCGTTATGGCAATTCTTGCAATAGATCAGGGGACAACGAGCACCCGTGCTTTTGTTGTTGACGATTCGGGCGAGGGGCGTGTTGTTAAAGCCGTTGAACATAAGCAATACTACCCGCATCCAGGGTGGGTTGAGCATGATCCTGAAGAATTAATACGTCATATTGAACTCTGTATAAATGGTTGTACCACTCTTGATGCTATTGGCATAGATAATCAGGGAGAGAGTTGTCTTGCCTGGAACAGTGAAACAAAAAAGGCAATTTCTCCGGTTATTGTCTGGCAGGATAGCCGTACAGAACCTGTAATTGAGAGCTTGAAAAACACGTCGGCCCGTGAACGTGTTTTAGAAAGAGCCGGTCTGCCATTGGATTCCTATTTTCCCGCAGCCAAGTTTTGCTGGATTCTACAGAATGTACCTGAAGCACAAGATCTGCTCAGTACCGGGAAGTTGCGTTTTGGTACAACCGATGCTTTTTTTCTCGACAGACTGACAGGCCGGTTTGTTACTGATATTTCAACAGCTTCCAGAACTTCGCTGATGAATCTGCAGACAGGCCGCTGGGACCAGGATCTATGTGATCTTTTTGGTGTGCCAATGGAAACACTGCCGGAAATCTGTCCTACAACTACAGATTTCGGTACAATTGATGTTCATGGAAAACGTATTCCTGTGACAGCCAGTGTGGTTGATCAGCAGGCCGCCTTATATGGGCATGGCTGCAGGGAAAGCGGTGATGTAAAAATAACATTTGGCACCGGTGCCTTTGTTCTGGTTGTTACCGGCGACACAATATATCAGGCAGCGGATAAGGGGCTGTTACCGACGGTCGCCTGGCAAAAACATGGCGAGAAACCGGTTTACGCACTTGATGGTGGAGTTTTTTCTGCTGCTTCGGCAATCAACTGGGCAAAATCGCTTGGCTTGTTTGTACATTTTGACCAGATTAACTCCTTTGATCAATCCGACTCGCCGGCAATCGCAAGAGATCTGGTTTTTGTCCCTGCTCTGACCGGGTTGGGATGTCCTTACTGGGACAGAAAAGCAGGTGGCACCTGGGTTGGTCTGACTCTTGACGCAACGGCCATGGATCTTGTCCAGTCAATTCTTGAGGGGATCGCTTTTCGCGCCGCCGAGGTTATTGAAACCATGCACAGGTTCGTTCCGATCAGAGATGAAATTTCAATTGATGGCGGCCTGTCAGCAAACCCTTATTTTTGTCAGTTTCTTGCAGGTGTTCTCGACAGGGAGGTAATTGTTCAGTCGACAGCAGAGTTGACAGCACTTGGCACAGCCGAGTTGGCAGCAGGTGGGAAGGGGGTATGTGTGCAGGATAAAGACGTGAAGCGATACGAGCCCCGAACTGAGGGGCTCAAATATATGGACAGGTTTAAGGAAGCTGTCAGCAGATCACAAAACTGGCGGAGATAGTTGTAGCCCTTTTCCCGCCCATCTTCAACAGCAGTTTCAATTTATTAGACACAGCCGGTGTTTCTGTTGAGAGAGGAAGTGTTGGGTTCTAGAGAGTGCCTGTCACCGCATTAAGAAAAATCTGTTTGTACTCCTGCTGGCTGAGACGGAGAGGATTGCCTCCTGCCGAGGGGTCTTCCGTCGCCATTTGGGCGACAGTATCTGCCCGGCTGTCATCAATTTCAAGGCTTGCAAGTGAGTGTGGAATTTCAAGCTGTTCACGCAGTTGCAGCACCCAGTTCAGGAACCCGTTAAAGCCGGTAGATTCAAGCCCCATGTATCTGGTAAGGCGTTCTATTGGTTCTTCTATCGCGGCTCGGTTTGCCTTGAGCACATAGGGCATTAAGATAGCATTGAGCATTCCGTGATGGGCATTATACAGGCCGCCGAGAGGATGCGCCAGCGCGTGCATTCCCCCCAGTCCTTTCTGGAATGCAGTGGCCCCCATGCTTGAACAGACCAGCATCTGGGTACGGGCTTCAATATCATTGCCGTCAGCCACTGCTCTTGGCAAAAATTGCTGAACCAGACGAATTCCTTCAACAGCTATGCCCGTTGCCATTGGGTGATAAAAGGGGGAGCAGAGTGCTTCTAGATTATGTGAAAGCGCATCCATCCCTGTTGCTGCCGTAATTGCCGGGGGAAGGCCGATTGTCAGTTCCGGGTCAAGAATGACCTGGCTGGGCAGCATATTGGGGTGGAATATAATTCTTTTAATGTGATGCTCTTCATCAGTAATAACTGAAGCTCTGCCAACCTCAGATCCTGTTCCCGCTGTTGTCGGCACGGCAATGACCGGAGCCATACCCTCGGTGTTCACCCGCAGCCAGTTATCTCCAACGTCCTCAAAATCCCAGATGCTCCTGTCCTGGCCTACCATAAGTGCCACAGCCTTGCCGGCGTCCAGAGCAGAACCTCCACCAAAGGCAATAACGCCGTCATGGTTATGTCGTGTATACCAATCAATGCCGTCATCAATATTTTTCCCCGTAGGGTTTGCCTGAATTGCGGAAAACAAGCCACAGTTTAGGCCGGATTTATTGAGAGTTTCGATAACTGCCGTTACCATGGGCAGTGCGGCAAGACCAGGGTCGGTTATGACCAGCGGTGCCGCGATCTGCAGGGCTTTACATAAATCGGCAAGCTCGCTTATACGGCCAGTCCCGACTCTTATATTGGTTGGATAGTTCCAGTTTGCTGAGTAGTTCATATGACGTATAGGGTAGAATTAAGAGTGTGTTTGCAATGGGAAAAAGTTCAGATTGTTTTTATATGGAAGGATTTCGGACGGGTCAGTGATTCGTAACCCAGCGCCGACAGGGTACAGCCGTGGCCTGAATTTTTAATGCCGGTCCAGGCCAGTTCAGGGTCAAGATAGTCGCAGCGGTTGATAAAAAATGTCCCGGTTTGCACCTGCTGACCCAGTTCGACTCCACGTGTGTAATCAGTGGTGAAAATGCATGCAGTGAGACCAAATTCGCTGTCATTCATGAGTTGAATGGCCTCTTCATCAGATGAGACTTTTTGTATACCGACCACAGGGCCAAAGCTTTCTTCGGTCATGACCCGCATGGTGTGGTCAACATTGGTTAATATCTGGGGTGCCAGATAGGCGGTTCCAGGTTTATCTGCCGGGAATTTTTTAACATCAATATGCGGGACTGCCCCCTGATCGATGGCCTCCTTGATCTGCTCACGGATAAATTCAGCAGCACTTGCCCTGACAACCGGCCCCATGGTGGTTTCAGGCTCATCTGAGCGGCCCAGTTTCAGGCCGTTAACCCATTCAATTGCCCCGGCAAGAAAAGCGTCATACACTTTTTCGTGTACATAAATGCGTTCAATGCCGCAACAGGATTGGCCGGAATTAAAAAAGGCGCCGTCCATGGCAGTGTCCACGGCCTGAGCAATGTCAGCATCTTCACGTATATACGCCGGATCTTTACCGCCAAGCTCAAGGCCACAGCCAATAAATCTTCCGGCAGCTGCTTTTTCTACCATTGCACCACCAGGAACTGAGCCGGTAAAGGCTATGTAATTTACCCGTGAATCTTTGATGATGCGTTCTGTGTCAGCATGTGAGAGATGAAGAAATTGAAAAACACCGTCGGGCAGACCACCTGCCTGGAAAGCTTCAAAGAGACGTTCGGCACAGAGCGGAGTCTGGGCAGAATGTTTGAGAACAACTGTGTTTCCCGCAAGGATTGCAGGCATTATGGCATTGATTGCAGTAAGATAGGGATAATTCCATGGAGCAATCACAAAGACAACGCCTAAAGGTTCACGTTGAATCCAGCGGTCAAAGCCTTCTTTTTCAGGAAGTCTAACTGCTGCAAGCCCCTGATCGGCCAGCTTTATCATAGTACGTGCCCGTTCTTCAAGCCCTCCCACTTCTCCGGCCGCAAATCGGATGGGCCTTCCCATCTGTAGACATATTTCACGGGCAATATCTTCCCTTTTAGCGACAAAGGCATCAACCGCTTTTGTGCAGATTGCTTTACGATCGGTAAGTGACATGGCCTGCCAGTTATTTTGAGCGGCCTGTGCCTGCGTAAGAGTTGTCTCTATTGCTTTGCTGTTCGCAAAATCCCTTTCTACAATAACCTTATTGTCAATGGGGCTTATTGTTTGAATACCTTTGGGCATGAATACCACCTTAAAACGTTTTCAATGAGATAGTAGCGTCCAGAAATGGCCGTTTCGTCCTGTTTCTGCGTCACTACAAAAGATAAAATGCTCACATGTGTTTAATATGCTTCGCTTTTTTATGTTTCATGAACTCGAACGAAAATTTTCATTTCTGGACAGACACTAGATGATCTCAAAATACCGACGAAGCTCCCAGTCGGTTATGTGTTGACGAAATTCGCGTTCTTCCCACTCTCGTGAAGCTGCAAAATGATCAACAAACGCATTCCCGAAAAGACTGCGGGCAGCCTCGGATTTTTTCAGCTCCTGTGCAGCGTCCCACAGTGTTCGTGGCAGGGCCAGATGTTTGGGATGTTCCTGATCATAGGCATTGCCGGTGATCATATTCTCAGGCTCCCATTTTTTTTCAATACCTATGAGTCCCGCGCCAAGAGCTGCCGCCAATGCGATATAGGGGTTTGCGTCAGCTGCTCCCAGCCGGTGTTCAACACGTTGGGAGTTGTCACTGCCGGGAATTATACGAAGCGCGGTGGTTCTGTTGTCAATGCCGACACTTGCATCTGTTGGCGCCCAGAAACCTGGAATCATACGTGAATAGCTGTTGATTGTAGGGGCGATCATGCAGAGCATCTGCGGCATAAGGCGCTGCTGACCTGCGACAAAATGTTTCTGTAAATCACTGATGTTGTCCGGCTGTGAATCATCAAAAAAAGCGGATTTTGCGTTGTCTTTTTGCCGTAGTGAAATATGGATATGTCCGCTCTGACCTGGGAAGTCATTTGACCATTTGGCCATAAACGTTGCCATCAGGCCGTTTTGTTGGGCTAGAACTTTCATAAAGGTCTTGAAAAGAGCACCTTTATCTGCGGCATTGAGCGCCGTATCTACGGAAATGGCTGCTTCAAGTACTCCGGGGCCGGTCTCGGTGTGGATACCTTCAATGGGGAAATCCATCAGCTCACTCATCTCAAGAATCTGGTGATAGAGTGAGGCGTGAGTTGAATTGCGGATCATAGAATAGCCAAACCAGCCGGGTGTCATGGGCGTGAGATTCGTATACTGCTTATCACGGACTGACTGGGGAGTCTCCTCAAACATAAAAAATTCATATTCAAATGAGGCATAGGGATCAAAGCCCATGTCATGGGCTTTCGTGAGTACCCTTCGCAGGGTTGCCCGGGGGCAGACAGCCTCGGCCTGACCAGCAAATTCACCCAGAAAGAGCAGCATATTTTCTTCAAGGGGAATTTCCCGGCAGCTATCAGGAAGAAGCCTTGCCGGTGCGTCTGGGTAACCGGTATGCCAGCCCGTGTAGGTGACATTATCATAGAGCTGGTCTTGAGAATCCCAGCCCAGAACTACGTCGCAGAACGAGAACCCTTTATCAAGAGAAGAAAAGAACTTTTCACGGCTCATGTATTTGCCGCGCATTACGCCATCATTGTCAAATAATCCTATTTTGATGTGACTTAAACCTCGTTCTTCGACGATTTTTTTGGCATCGTCACTGGTTTTTACATCTCTTGGATTCATAATCCGTACTCTCGCTGTTTGTGGATTGGGCAGGTTTTTACTGATATTTCTATTTAGCCAGTTAAAGGGCTGAATACAAGGAGCAAATGCTGAGCTGATATAAAAAGCAATTCTTCAGGAGCGCCTCAATTTTGTCCATATATGCCTGCATAAGCTGCACCAGTATGCTTAGATTCCTAACCTGAAGCACTCTTAAACAGAATAAAACAGTGGCTTTGCAAGTTTCCCGTACCCACCTGAAGAGTTACAAAGACTTGTATGCTGAATAGCATTTATTGAGTAAAACGTCAATAATATGATAGAATATTGCTGAAAATATATAAATATTGAAACATGTTTGACAGTTTCGTCAAAACGAGCTATCTCTTGATTTATGATAATCAGAAGGAGAGTCCATGGATGCGACAGATATTGAGATTATAAAAGAGCTTGAAGACGGGCGAAAATCATTTAACAGGATAGCTCAAACTCTTGGCCTGGCTGAAGGAACAGTACGTTCCAGGGTAAACAAACTGCGTGATGAGGGAGTGCTGGATATTTCAGGACTGGTTGATCCGGAAGTTTTGCCTGATCATTCCATCGTGATGATAGGAGTCAGGCTTAACGATATGGACCTTGTCAAAAAAGGTCAGGAGTTTAGTGCGTTAAATGGTGTTCTCTCTGTAGCGGTTGTTACGGGAAGGTTTGATTTGATTATTACAGTTATGTTGAAAAAGGATTTTGGCATACTTGAATTTTATACAAAAGAGGCAGCAAAAATAAAGAATGTTCAATCCGTTGAGACCTTTGTCGTATACAAGGGATTTAATCTGAAAGTTGCCTCATCTGCGATGTAACTGCCCGGTACGAAGATTAAGAAGATGTGAAAAGAGGAGATCATGAAAGAAATTAATGAGCTTAACCTGCCTGAAGAGCTGATGTACAGCGATGATCACGAGTGGGCACAGAAAGAAGATGCTGTAATTACAATCGGTATAACAGATTATGCGCAGGACCAGTTGGGTGATATTGTTTTTGTTGAAATGCCCGAAATCGGCGACAGTTTTGCAAAAGGGGATGAGTTCGGCACGCTTGAATCTGTCAAGGCTGTGTCTGAAGTGTTTATACCCGTAGGCGGCGAGGTTGTGGCCGTTAACGAGGATCTTGAGGATTCTCCGGAACTTGTCAATGAAGATCCCTATACCAACTGGATTATTAAAATTAAACCTGTCACAGATAATGAGTTTCAAACATTACTCAGCCGGGAGAAGTATCTGCAGCTCTTAAAAGGATAAAATGAAATATGCGCTACCTGCCACATACAGATGAAGAAATCCGGGAAATGCTTGCTGTAACCGGGCATGAACGATTAAGTGATCTTTTTCGTCATGTCCCGGAAAAATGTCGTTTTAGAGGAGAAATCGCTCTTCCAAACCAGCTTTCCGAGTGGGGATTACTTGATCATTTCAGACATCTTGATCAGTCAATAGCAACGACCTCAACCCGGGCTGTTCTCATGGGGGCGGGTAGTTACAGTCATTATATTCCTGAAGTTGTTCCCGGCCTGGTTCATCGATCAGAATTTGTAACCGCATACACCCCTTATCAGCCTGAAATGTCGCAGGGTACTCTCCAGGGCATTTTTGAATACCAGACACTGACAGCCAGGCTGCTGGGCATGGAAGTCGCTAATGCCTCAATGTATGATGGTGCCTCAGCCCTTGCCGAGGCAGTTCTTATGGCGCTTCGGGTACAGCGAAAAAAGAACACTGTCGCAATTTCCACGGCCGTACATCCCCATTATCGTCAGGTGGTCAGGAGTTACCTGCAGGCAAGTTTGTATACTGTTATCGAGCTTGAGGTCGGTGAGGACGGCCGTACGGATTTTTCTCCATTGCAAGGGGTGGATGATCTTGCCGCAGTTGCTGTTTCATCCCCTAATTTTTTTGGTATTATTGAGGACCTTGAAGAAGCAGCAGAAAGCATTCACGATGCTGGCGGTCTGTTTATCACCTGTTTTACAGAACCTTTTGCATATGGATTGTATAAAAACCCGGGCCAGTGCGGAGCTGATATTGTTTGCGGAGAAGGCCAGAGTTTTGGTATGCCCCAATCCTTTGGCGGCCCGGGGCTTGGTATGTTTGCCTGTAAAAGCTCGTTCCAGCGCAACCTTCCCGGTCGTCTTGTCGGGCAGACTGTCGATCTGGATGGCAGGCGGGGCTTTGTATTGACGCTTGCCACAAGAGAGCAGCATATCCGACGGGAAAAAGCGACCTCAAACATCTGCTCCAATCAGGGGTTATGTGCCATGACAGCCGCCGCATATATGGCGACTCTTGGTAGAACAGGACTGAAGAAAGTCGCGAGATTAAACTTTGACAAGGCGGCTTATCTTAAACAAAAGCTCTGTGATTCCGGGGCTCAGCTTCTCTTTGAAACAGCTGTTTTTAACGAGTTTGCCCTGAAGTTTCCCTCTGATTTTGCCCCTGTTCGTGAACGTCTTCTTGAAAAAGGGATCATTGCCGGGCTTGAACTGGGCAATTTTTATCCGGAATATAAAGGGGCGTATCTCTTCTGTGTTACAGAGACGACTTCAAAAGAGGTGCTGGATACTGTCATAGAGGAGGCAGGAAAATGACACAGGGACCAGGAACAAGCGGACTTATTTTAGAAGAGCCACTGCTTTGGGAAAAAGGAAAACCCGGGCGTTCAGCTTTCAGCATGCCTGAGCGTGATGTGCCGGAAACGCCTATACCTATGGATCTTGCAGGGGATGGCCCTGATTTTCCGGATTTAAGCGAGGTCGATGTCGTTCGGCATTATACTCGTCTGTCTACCTGGAATTTCGGGGTAGATACGGGCATGTATCCGCTGGGATCATGTACTATGAAGTATAATCCCAAAATTAATGAAAAAATTGCATCGTTTCCAGGGCTTAGTTCAGCTCATCCCCTGCTTGAAGAGTCACTCTGCCAGGGGAATCTGCAAATACTCTTTGAATTGCAGCAGTATCTTGCAGCCATTACAGGTATGGATGCTGTTTCCCTCCAGCCTGCCGCCGGTGCCCAGGGTGAACTTACCGGCATGCTTATTTTTGCCGCATATTTTCGCAGTCTTGGGGAAAAACGCATAAAGATTCTTATTCCGGACACTGCCCACGGCACAAATCCGGCCAGTGCAGCCCTTTGCGGATTCAAACCTGTTTCACTCAAATCCGGTAACGATGGCACCCTTGATGCCACAGTGGTTAAAGAGTTAATGGATGAAGAAACTGCTGGAATAATGCTCACAAATCCCAATACTCTTGGCCTGTTTGAGGAGTCAATCAGGGAGGTTGCTGATTTGGTCCACGCAAAAGGTGGGCTCGTTTATGGAGATGGAGCCAACATGAACGCAGTCATGGGAATAGTAGATTTTAAACGATGCGGGGTAGATGTGATGCATCTTAACCTGCATAAGACGTTTTCTACTCCCCATGGCGGTGGCGGCCCGGGAGCCGGCCCGGTATGCGTGGTTGAGGAGCTTAAAAGGTTTCTTCCTGTACCCCGGATTGTTGAGCAGGATGGCCGGTTTGTTGTTGAACATGACTATCCCGACTCCATTGGTCGGCTGCATGGATTCTTCGGCAATTATGGTGTGCTGGTCCGGGCGTATTGTTATATCCGGGCCATGGGGGCCGCGCATTTGAAAAAAGCAAGTCAGCTGGCTGTACTCAATGCCAACTATATCAGGCAGGAGCTGCGGGAAGCACTTGATCTTGCCTATGATAAGCCATGTATGCATGAATGTGTTTTTTCAGATAAATCTCTTCATAAATATAAAGTGTCCACCCTTGATCTTGCCAAACGGCTGATAGATCATGGCTATCATCCGCCCACGATTTATTTTCCTCTGGTTGTTCCCGGCGCAATAATGATTGAGCCCACCGAGACAGAATGCAGGGAAGATATAGATCAGTTTATTGCCGTGGTTAAAGAAATTATCAGCGAGGCCGGCCAGGATGCAGAAATGCTTAGACAGGCACCAGCAAGAACAAAACTGCGACGTCTTGATGAGACTCTTGCAGCGCGAAAACCCTGTCTAATCGGGTAGCAGATTTTTTTAAAATGGGGCAGGGGACTGCCAGAGTGGCTTTTTTAGAGCAATGAAATGGAATGTGCAAAGCAGTGAGAAAACCATGGCCAGAGGAATAGTCAGGCAGATGGGGATAAATCCGTATACACCTGTCCATGATCTGCAAATATTGCTTATTGATAAACTGCACCGATTTGAGCATGAAAAAGATGTCTGTCTGCTTCTTCAACACGAACCTGTATTTACCCTTGGCCGTCACGCAAAAGCTCATCATTTATTGATGAGCCCGGGGCAGCTTAAAGAGCGTGGAATAGAGCTTGTCCATATAGAAAGAGGCGGCGAGGTGACCTATCACGGCCCGGGGCAGATAGTTTGTTACCCACTTTTAAACCTGCGGCGGCTTAAGTTACGGGTGGTTGAGTATGTGGACAAACTTGAGCAGATCATGCTTGATGTGGTTGACCATTTTGGTATTGCTGCCCGGCGTGACGAACGTAATCATGGTATCTGGTATGGTAATCAGAAGCTGGGCAGTGTGGGGATAGCGGTCCGCCACGGTATCAGCTATCACGGAATGGCTTTAAATGTTTCTCCTGATCTCACCCCGTTTTCCTGGATTAATCCCTGTGGCTTATCCGAGGTGTCCATGACCTCAATGGCTGAAATACTAAGTAATAACGATAACAAATTTAATTTACTTGCAGAGGTGGAATCGATTATGGCCAGACAGGTAAATGCTGTTTTTGCAACCAGTCAACTTGAGGTATATGCGTAATGAGTTGCTGTCCAATATCGACAAAAAAAACAGTGCATACCGGCAAACCACGATGGTTAAAACAACGTCTGCCCAAAGGCGGCACTTATGAAAAAATACGCCGACTTGTGCACAAAAGCGAGCTGTGTACGGTTTGTCAGGAGGCTCGCTGCCCCAACCAGTTTGAGTGTTTTGCCAAGGGAACAGCCACATTTATGCTCATGGGTGAGAGTTGCACAAGAAATTGCAGGTTTTGTGCGGTAAGCCATCAGGGGGCAACACCACTTGACCCGGAAGAACCAGGCCGCATAGCCCAGGCTGTGGGCACAATGGGGCTTAAGTATGCGGTGCTGACCTCTGTCACCCGTGATGATCTTGACGATGGCGGGGCTGATCATTTTGTCCAGACCATTGCTGCCCTTAAAAGACGTTGTCCTGAAATCCGTGTTGAGGTGCTTATTCCTGATTTTCAGGGAGCAGGGCAGCCTTTGCAGCATCTCTGTGCACATCCTCCGGCAGTGATCAACCATAATGTGGAAACTGTTGCAGGACTCTATGCAAAAGTACGTCCACAGGCAATTTATGAACGCTCCCTTGAACTGTTGCAACGGGTCAAACAGTTCAACCCCTCAATTATTACCAAATCCGGTCTGATGCTGGGACTGGGTGAGAGCCGGAGTGAACTCGGCCGTACCATGCAGGATATTCGCGCAACAGGCTGTGACCTGCTCACTCTTGGCCAGTACCTTCAGCCGACAAAACACAATATTTCGGTTAGTCGGTATCTGCCGCCGGAGGAGTTTGCCGAGATTGGCAGACAGGCTTTGGAACTTGGTTTTAAAGGTGTTGCCAGCGGCCCCCATGTGCGGAGTTCGTACCAGGCAGAATCATTGTATCAAACAGCGGTAAAAAATGGTTTCAGCGAGATTGCAGGGAACGCAATATGAGTGAGCTGAAAAAAATATGTGTTGATGTTGTTGTTCTTGGCGGTGGCCCAGGTGGTTATACAGCTGCTTTCAGGGCAGCAGACCTTGGCCTGTCTGTTTGTCTGGTTGAAAAACGCAATGCTCTGGGCGGGGTCTGTCTGCACGAGGGGTGCATACCTTCTAAAACCCTGCTCCATGGAGCCTCTCTTGTGGAAATAGCTGATCGTTCAAGCGAATACGGGGTTGTTTATGCGCCACCCACAGTTGATGTCGCAGCTCTTCGCAACAAGAAGGAGCGTGTCACGGCTCAGCTCAGTAAAGGGCTGGATAACCTGGCAAAGGCAAGAAAAATCATACGTCTGGCCGGCACAGGTTGTTTTGAAAATGGTTCCAGTTTAAGCGTTAAAGGGGATGAAGAGTGGTCTGTTTCTTTTAAAGACGCTGTCATTGCCACGGGTTCTTCACCTTTGACAATTCCCGGACTGCCGGAAGATTCCCGAATATGGGATTCTACAGATGCTCTTGAGCTTTCCAATGTTCCCGGGAGATTAGTAATAATTGGCGGAGGTGTCATCGGGCTTGAAATGGCGCAGGTTTACCATGCGCTTGGCACAGAAATCACCATTGTTGAAATGCTTGATCATATTATTCCGCCAGCAGATAAAGATATTGTTCAGCCGCTTTTTTTACGCCTTAAAAAAAAGTATTCCATTTATACAAAGACAAAGGTCACGACACTCACGTCTTCAGAGCAGTGTTTAACTGCTTTTTTTGAAGGCGCTAAAGCGCCTGATGAAGCTGCGTTTGATGCCATACTGGTGGCAGTTGGCAGACGACCTGCCACGACAGGATTTGGTCTTGAATCTTTGGGGATTGCCCTTGACAGTCGGGGCTTTATTCAAGTCTCCAATACGCAGCAAACCAGTCTGGACCATTTTTACGCTGTGGGTGATGTTGTGGGAGAACCTATGCTCGCCCATAAGGCAACCCATGAAGCAAAAGTGGCCGCTGAAAATATTGCCGGTAAAAAAACAGTATTTTCACCGGCAACCATCCCTTCTGTTGCCTATACGGAACCGGAAATTGCCTGGATGGGTTTGACAGAGAAAGAGGCCAAAGAGAAAAACATTGCCTATGACAAGGGAAAATTTCCCTGGGGAGCCAGCGGCAGGGCATTGAGCACAGATGCTGGTACAGGAGTTACCAAGGTCCTGTTTGATTCTGTCAGCGGAAAGATCATCGGAGCTGCAATATGTGGCGCCCATGCGGGAGAGCTTATTCACGAGGCAGTGCTTGCTCTGGAGCAGGGGGCCACTGCAGAGGAGCTGAGTGAGACAGTGCATGCCCATCCCACCCTGGCTGAAACATTTGCCTTTGCAGCAGAAATTGTGGATGGCTCCATTACTGACGCAATGCCTGCAAAAAAGAAGTAATCTGAAAAGTTACAGGCCGGTGGTTTTGCAGGTTCTCTGTACCCACCTGAAGAGTTACCGCGAAATGATAATTATAAACAGCAGAGTATTCTTGTTATGACCACTCCTTTAAAAACAGTTTTTCATCAGCAGCATCAGGATCTTGGCGCCAAATTCGTCGAATTTGGCGGTTGGGAAATGCCCATACAGTACCCGGAAGGTATCATCAGTGAACACATGGCAACCCGGGAAAAAGCAGGTATTTTTGATGTGTCTCACATGGGCAGGCTGTTTTTGCGGGGCAGGGATGCGCTGCCTTTTTTACAGCATGTTCTTTCAAATAATGCCCAGGCCCTGGGGGTGGGGCAGAGCCAGTACACATTGATTCAGAATGCAGATGGTGGTGCAATTGATGATGCCTATCTGTATCGGTTTAAAGAAGATGAATACCTGCTGGTGGTCAACGCCTCGAACCGGGAAAAGGATATTGCTCATCTGCAGCAGCAGACAGCGCCTTATCCTGATCTTGTCATGGAGGATAAGACTTTTGATGTGGCCATGATCTCTTTGCAGGGACCGTTATCAAAAACTCTTATTGAGCAGATAATAGAGCAGGGCTATCTGCCTGAGCCAGCCCGTAACTGCCTGAGCATTGTAACCATGGTGGGGAGCGAAGTCTTGCTGGCCCGCACCGGTTATACCGGAGAACCTCTTGGTTTCGAACTTTTTTCAGATAATAAAGCAGCTCGCAAAATCTGGGATAGACTCATTGCGCTCAAGGCCGCTCCAGTCGGTCTGGGTGCACGCGATACCCTGCGTCTTGAAGCCTGTCTGCCTTTGTATGGCCATGAACTGGGAACTGACCATGATGGTAAGCAAATTCCTGTTTTTGCCTCGAAATTATCAAAATTTGCAGTGAGTTTTTCCCCGTTAAAGGGAGAATTTATAGGCAAACAACCTCTGCGTAAACAACACGAAGCCTTTAAAAAAATAGTTGATCATGATTTCTCAGACATTGAAGCATTGCCCAGGATGGTCATGGCGCTGGCCATTACAGGTAAAGGTATTGCCCGGGAAGGCTACCGTGTATTTTGCAAAGATCAACATGTCGGCTATGTGACCAGTGGTACCAGTGTGCCCTATCGTTTGTCAACAGGCAGTGGGCTTGATGGCCGCTTTGAAGATAAAATCAGAAAAAGGCCCATTGCCCTCGCCTTAATTAATGCAGATATCCAGGAAACAGATGAGCTTACCATAGAAATAAGAAAGAAAATGTGCACCGCTGTGGTTGTCGCCTGCCACATGAGTTCCCAGGCACCTCCCTATGTTCGGGCCATAGTTCATGATCATAAACGGCAGCGTAAGCAGACTGGCAATGGTGACAATACACAGGAAAAAGCCCGCGGGCTGCTTAAAAATGCTCTGGCTAATCATTGCTGGCGCCAGCAGGAATGCATCAATCTTATCCCCTCTGAAATGTCGCAGTCTCTTTTGAGCAGGGTACTTTCCATAACAGATCCGGTGAATCGTTATGCTGAGCATCGGGAAATTCAGGCCTTTGGTTTTGAGGATGTCTTTTACTACCAGGGAACCGAATTTATAGAAGAAGTAGAACTCTTGCTCAACCGTGAGCTTGCGGCGTATTTTGGCTGCTCCTGCATTGAGTCACGGGTTATTTCCGGACAGATGGCAAATACTGCCTGTTTCAGTGCCCTTGTTGATTTTTTGAACCGGGCAGACAGAAAAAGCGAACAGAAACGCATTGGTAAAATTCTTAATAACCATATTATCAAGGGCGGACATCTCAGTGCCCAGCCCATGGGTGCTTTGCGTGATTTTGTCGCTCGTGACCCGAAAACAGAAAAACCGGCAGTGGTGAATTTCCCGGTGCTTGCTGACAATCCGTATACAATTGATGTTGAAGCCTGTGAGCAGATCATAAAGGATGAGCAGCCAGAACTCATCATCTTTGGCAAGAGCATGGTCATCCACAAAGAGCCGGTCAGGGAAATCCGGGCATTTGTAGATGAGCATGCTCCCTCCTGCATAATTATGTATGATATGGCCCATGTTCTTGGCCTGTATGGAGATCATTTTCAGAAACCTCTTCAGGAGGGAGCCCATATTGTTACAGGTTCAACCCATAAAACATTTTTTGGTACCCAGCGGGGCATCATTGCCGCTGATTTTGCCGAAGATGAGCTGAACTTTGAACTCTGGCAGTCAATTCAGCGAAGAACATTTCCCGGTAGTGTCAGTAATCACCATCTGGGAACCATGACCGGTTTACTCTTTGCGGCCTATGAGATGAATCATTTCAGGGACGAGTATCAGAAGGCGGTTATTGCAAATGCCAAAAACTTTGCCCTGGCACTTTGCGATGCAGGCCTTGATGTTGCTGGAGATGCGAGCGTTGATTTTACCCAGACCCATCAGGTGATAGTCAACGTGGGGTACGGCCAGGGGGCGCGCATTGCCCGGAAGATGGAAGAAAACAATATTATTGTCAACTATCAGGCAACTCCGGTTGAAGAAGGGTTTACAGCATCAGGTGCATTACGGCTCGGCGTCTCCGAAATGACCCGGTTTGGCATGACAGTAAATGATTTTCAGGAACTTGCCCCTTTAATGGCTGATGTTATCAATAATGATGCGGATGTCAAAGAGCAGGTGGCCAGGCTGCGGAAACCGTTTCAGCAGATGCAGTTTTGTTTTCATCCGTCTGAATTTGGTGAGCTGGCAGAGACGTTGGTAAAATCACTTTAAAGGGAGCAGCCCTGCTGAGACTTTACAGTCGGGCTGCTGATCAGTTTCTTTAAGGCTAAGGCAGCTCTTCAGGAGCATCTCTTTCGTTCATTTAAGCCTGCTTGAGTAGCACACGCCTTAAAGTCTTAAATGAACCGTTCATCACTACAGGCAACAACACAGCTGTTACATGGCATTTTTTCTCTCCCCTGACTTGGGTTTTATCCCGACAGGCTCTGACAGTAAACATATACTGGCAGCAGCGTAAAAGCCGTGCTATATATCTTGGTAGAGTCCATGGAAAAATAAGCGGATACTGAAAGGAACCACCATGAGTGACCTGCCGGAAAAGTTACGTGAACATCTTCGAAACCTTGACAAGAATCTTGCCGACCGGGCAGTAATGAAAACGGTCGCGCCCATGTGGATAAAGTAGAGCTTAATATCTGGCGGCTCATCAAAGATTCCGGAAAATCATCATCTTTTACTCCTTTGGAATTATTCATCCTCTCCTGTGCGGCGGTTTCCCATGATTTTGATAAAGGCCTGTTTGACAAACTCCCTGAGGGTGTTGAACACGGTAAAGGCTCTGGTGATTTGTTAATCAAACAATTTCGTGAATTCCAGGCCAGCTTCCCTGAGATGGTAGTCGTTAAAAAAATTATCGGCGTACATGCGCTCTCTCCTGAAAAATTTTTACAAGAACTTTCTGACATAGACCGAGAAACACCACTCAGCACCGGCCCGGTTCGCACCCGACAGCTTGCCGTTCTTTTAAAAGCGGCCGATATCCTCCATACAGACAACTCCCGCATTGCCCACATTGGCATTGACACCTCCTCGATGGACGAGTTCGACCTCTCCAAACATCAGGCAAGAGAGGCAATCTCCGGCTGGCAGGTTGACGGCTCCCGCATTATCATTCAGGCAATCCCGGAAACCCTTGATCATCTTCATGCAGTAGAGGGTTGCATAGAATTTATAATAAACAAAGAATGGCCGGCGGTTGCAGACAAGTTAGCTGATTTTAATTTTCCCCATAAGCTGGACTTTCGTATCGACAAAT
>QNYF01000048.1 GCA_003978695.1 Desulfobulbus sp.
TTTGTGGCCATTGCGTTAGTCTATTTCCCTGGAATGACAATAACTGTTGCTGATTTTTCCCGACGGAGATATTTTTCCGCAAGTGTCTGGATATCTTTGACGGTAATTGAAGAAAAATCGTCAAGTATGGTCCGTGGCCATTCAAGCTGCATGGGGTGACGACTTGAACCGGCAAGAACAGATTCCATCCAGTAAGAGTTTGAGCGCACCGTATCTCGAATCGATGTGAGCACGGGTTCAAGTGCCCGCTCAAGTTCGTCTTTGCTCACCTTGTTGTCAACAATGCCAGCCCCGACCTCCAGCAGCTTTTCCCCCAGCATTCCAGCCTGATCTGGGGCCACAATCATCTGGGCCCGGAGTACGCCATAACCGGGATTAACTCTGCTGGGATAGTTGTAGACCACTGGAGAATACGTCGCTCCAAGCTCTTCCCGTATCTGTTTACGCAACCGGTCATCAAGCACTGTGGCCAGAATGTTCATTCTTCGAGTGCGGGAAATATCCCAGAAATCTTCTGTGGGCCAGCCAACAGTCACCATTGCCCGATCACTGTCTGAGGCAACATCAAGTTGCAGAGTCTTACCGACAGGAAAGGTGACAGGCTCACCTGTTTCTGCCTGCAACGGTTTTTCCCTGGGATCAGCAAAATATGTTTTTGCAAGAGCAATAACAGCTTCCGGGTCAAAATCACCTACCACTGAAATTTCAAGTCCAGCATGGGAAAATACCGGTTCCAGCCACTGCTTGACCTGGTCAAGCCGAAACTTCTGAGCCTCCGAAAAGGGAACAAACCCGTAAAGCGTATTCCCGCCAGCCAGAAACCGTTCTCCTTTAAGCTGCATTACACCTTCGGCAGTACTCTGAAGTTGGCCATACATCTGCGCCATTTTCTCCATGGCATGCCGGTAGGCGGCTGATCTGAATGCGGGATCCTGAAGATGGGTTGCAATGAGCTGGAAAAGGAGTTCTGCTTCACTGGACAGACCTTTTCCCATAAAACGGAAACTGTCGAGTGAAACCTTGAAAGAAACCTTGGCAGAAGAGCCTGAAAGGGCCGCTGCAAGCTGTTCTCTGCTCAATTTTCCCACTCCGCTCTCCTGCACCACAGCCTCAGCAAAGCGGCCAATCCCGGGTACTGGTTCAGACAACCTGCCTTGCCCGAAGAGGGCTGATACATTGATTTCATTGGGAGAAAAATCGGTTTGTTTAAGTTGCAGAACCAGACCGTTTGAAAAAACCACACGCTCAACCCCAATCTCACTAAAGGATTTCCGGAGCTTAACCCTTGCGGCCGGAGCAGGAACACTCAGGTAGGGAAACTCGACCACTTGATCTGCAACCCAGGGGTGCAGCGCAGACTTTTCACTCTGTTTATAAACATCAAGAATGACCGATTCCGGCTGCGCTCCAGCCTGTGACAGATCTGCTGTTCCGGCAACTTCAACCAATCGGCGTTCATGCCAGATATGTTGAAAAGCCCGGTTAACCTGCTCAACTGTCATTTTATCCAGAACAGGAGCGTACAGGGACAGTTCCTGGGACGGAGAAAGCATCACCTCGTTATTATTGAGTTTATAAATCAAATCATTGGCCAGTTTTCGACTATCTCTGCTGTCAGCCTGCTGAACCTGTTTATTGAGCTGGGTCAGGAGTTCTTTTCTGGCCCGGTCCAGTTCGCCCTGGGAAAAACCGAACGTCAACGCCTGACGAAGAGTGGATTCAAGGAGTGTGAGGCCCTGTTGCCAGTTTTCAGCGGAGGTCTGGGCTGAAAGCGAAGAGTTACCATATCGTTTGAAGACCCGGCCTGAATAAAAGCTTGCCCTGGTGAACGGACTATCCTCTTGGGCGATAAGATGCTTCAGCCTGTTATCCAATATTCTTCCGGCAACGTATTCGGTCAACGAGCGAATCTCCAGAGCCAGCGTATCCGGCTGATTCTTTTCATTCCAGACAGACTCAAGAGTCACCTGTGTATAACCAAGATCAGGCTCATGCTGATAAAAGGCGGCCGTACCAGTCTCCTTTACCTTGCCAAAATCTGGACAGACGACGGGGATATCTGCCCCGGTAAGGTCTGCAAACTGTTCTCTTATAAGGTTTTTCACAAGTCCTGGCTCGGCATCACCCACAACAACCAAAAGACAATTTTCCGGACGGTACCATCTGTCGTAATACTTCCTCAGCAGGCGGGAATTAGCCATGTTAAGTGTGGACTCTGTTCCAATAGGATCACGCCGGGCAATTCTTGTGCCCGCAAAGGTAAACTTCATTCTCTGCTTAAACACCCTGCTGCGTGCGGAATCACGGGCCCGTTTTTCCGCAAGAATGATTCCCCGCTCCCGGTCTACCTCCTGTTCAAGTAACAATGCGCCTCGAGCGTAATCCGCCATAACAACCAACCCTGATTGCAGAGTTTTGCTGTCGCCAGCAGGCAGAAGCAGTTTATATACGGTTTCATCATAGCTGGTATGAGCATTGGTATCTGCGCCAAACCCCATACCAATGGATTGAAAATACTCAACTAATGTGCCGGGTGGGTAATGGGTTGTTCCATTAAAGAGCATATGTTCGAGATAATGGGCCAGCCCCCGCTGTTCATCTGTTTCGACCATGGAGCCGGACTGTACATCCAGGTACAATCCGACCCTGTTCCTTGGTTCATGGTTGGGAAGAATAACATAACGCATCCCGTTTTTAAGCGTGCCAAAAACAAGAGCCGCATCTGGAGTTAAATCGCTCTTCTGGTGGGGCCATCCCTGGGAAATACAGCTTTGTTGCCGTGTATTATATGGCTGAAATGCACAAGCCGACAGAAGCAAAAATGAAACAAACGTGATAAAGAGAGAAACAGATCTTTTACGGATAGCAAACATTTTCATTAGTCAAAGATAGAGTAGAATTTCACGATTTGAAAAAGTATAAAAAAGATATAACTCTTCAGATGGGTGCGAAAAACGTGCAGAACCGCCGTCCTGTAACTGTTCAGGAATGCCTTAGATTCGGCGTCTACCCTTACCTGTCCATTTAAGACTGAGAAGTGTAGACTCCGTAAGGTGCTCCTGAAGAATTACAAAAAGAGTATACTTCGTTGTGATGATCTGGGAAAATATATTTTTATTGTTATGTTTTAGAATAAAATAAACGAGCTTTGCCATAAACCATGGAGTCAAAATCAAAAAAAATAATAAAGATTTCATTAGTCACTTTGCTTTTCTCAATTATTTTCGTATGTATTTTTTGGCCTAAATTATTTGTATTTTATTTAACCAATGTGCTAAATGCGCCATATCTTGATGTAAAGCCCATAATTATCACTCAACTAAATAGTCAAAGAGGTACACATCCCTCTCTTAATATTGGCCTTGTTAAAGCGAATTTAAATCCAACAAAAATTAAAAAAATAAAATTCAGTGAGAATCTATTCCTTAACATTGAATATGACACCTATTACTTGCTAATATTTCCTTGGCAAAGCTTAGAAAACAAAGAAGAGTTATACTTCTCGAAATATTACGAAATTATCAATACAACAACAGAAGATGCTAAAATACTGAACAATCCGGGAGTAAATATAACAGTATCCATAAACCTCATACTTAAAGCCATCATGATGACATCTGATCACATAGAAATAATAAACGCAGATGACTTAAAAATAATTTCTCAATTATTTATAGGTGAAGAAAAAAACAAGATGATGTTAAACATATATGATCCAAATAATAAATATTCCCAGTTAATTTTTATTGAACCTAAAAATAACCAAGTAGATTTGCACCAAAAATACTCATTATTTATAAAATCAGTCTCACCAACAAATATTGAAAACGACTTTAACCAACTCATGGCTCCATTGTCATTGAGGTTGCAAAAGAATATTTCAATGCATTAAACTTATTCAAACTTTAAAATACGAAGTTCAAACACATGAAACTACACAATGTATCGCTTAAAACAATAAACAAGAAAATCGGGCAATAATAAACTAAGCGCCTGAAATAACAAAACTATAGCATCAAGAGGGATCGCTGTGGCGTCGGGCAAATTTGGGGTTACTTATTAATATTAAGCAGTTAATTTTCTTAGGAGGCAGCTGCTCGGCGGTCCCTTATGCAGAACATACCCTTGATTTTATCCTAAAACTCCACATCCCAAAAACGACATGACACTTTCAGGACAGAACGGATTGGTACTTGGGGCAAGCCGGAGCATAGGCCTTGCCATTGCCAGAAAACTTGCGGCAGAGGGGATGCGTCTTGCCATGCCCTGGTTTGACTGGCCTGAATCCTGTCAGGATATGGAACAGGAGTTCACAAAAATGGACATGGGCCATATTTTCATACAGGCAGATCTGCGTGATCCTGAAAGTGTCAAAAAAATGGTGGCCCGGATAGAAAAAGAATTTGGCTCACTCCACCTGCTGGTCAATAATATTGAGCGGGGTGGCATGCCCATTCTGCACGGAAGTTATCATCAACCGGTCAACCGGGAGCAATGGCAGCTTGAGATGGATACAACCGTCAGGGCAAAATGGCTGGTCTTTGACGGCTGCTTTGACCTCCTGCGGAAATCACAGATTGCATCAGTTATAAATATTTCCTCAATTGCCGGTATTACAGGGCGTTCAACACCTGCCGGCGTATTATTTAATGATGGTTACGCCGCTGCCAACCGCAGTATTGGTACACTTACCGAGACCTGGGCCCGGGCTGGAGCACCTTCTGTCAGGGTAAATGAAATAATGCTTGGCCTTATTGATGGCCGGCACGGCCCGGGAACACGGGGCTGGAAACTGCTCTCTGAGGAAACAAAAAGGCAACTCATGGAGCACACGCTTTTAGGACGAACCGGTACTCCTGAGGAAATTGCGGACGCAGTACTGTTTATGACACGGGATGCACCATTTATGACCGGATCGACAATCCGCATTGATGGCGGATTTGTATTAGGAGGCGATGCGATTCCTCCCATGCCGGATGGCGCTCTTTAAAACGGCTCTCTTTGAATCGTTACAATAAGCTTACATATCCAGAACCCAGCTGGGGATTCGCCGGATAATGTAGTTGCTTACCATCTCTTTGGCATCATCACCTTTGCCGGGATTGACATCTGCTATGACCTCATCGTAGTCAAACCAGCAGAGTTCTTTGTCATCTTTGCTGTAAACTGTCAAAATCCGATGCTCAGGGTCTTGAATATCCTCTTCTTCCTGAATCGCACCGATAATCCGTGAGGCCTCTTCAACGGACAGGAAACTGATTTCTTCTTCACTCATGGTTCTTTCGACACTCTAAAAACATAAAAAAAGGGCGGAAGATGTAATCTCCACGCCCTGTTAACAAAGCCGGATAAATCAGGCTGGTTTGACAACAGCCCCGGAACGGATGCAACGGGTACAAACACGAATCCGTGCTGTACGACCGCTGTCGGTTACCGTACGGACTTTTTGCAGATTGGGCAGCCAACGGCGTCTGTTTTTATTATGGGCATGGCTGACATTATTGCCAGTAGCCGGACCTTTTCCACATATTTCACATACACGTGCCATGATATATTCTCCTTACAGGGTAATTATTCTCTAAACCGATTATTTTTACATCTGCCGAAAGTAAAAAGCAAGTTCTTTTATACGATTCCTGATCCCAACCGGCCAGATCCTTTATTTATCACGTAAAAAAATCACAGTTATGTTTTAGAAATTAGTCACCTCTATCTGGGAATGCTCTGCAATTGCAATGAATTCCGCTCTTTTCACGATATGACCTCAAAATCGCTTTTACCACAGCGTGAAGCATGGTAGTATGTTTATTATACCCTCGAACATGGGTCAACTGGTGTCATTCATTGAACTTTTTCTCTTGAAACCATCTACGCCAACGGGATTCTATGGGGCTCTTTGATTTTTTCAAACAACCACAGTGGAAAAGCGGCAAGAGTTCAGTCCGCCTTGCTGCTGTACAGGCAATACAAAGCAGTGAAATTTCGACGCTTTTGGAAATAATTCGCGACGACCCTGATGATACAATACGCCTTGCCGCTCTTGCACAACTTGAAGATCGTCAGTCTCTTGAAAAGCTGCTCAGTGAAACTCTCCCTGAAAAAATACATCTTGCAGTTTCCGGTAAACTTGAAAAACAATACACCGAGTCCATTCTGGACAACTCTGCAAATGATGCTGCCAGCACCCTGTTAAGCAAAATTACCGACCAGCAGTTACTGGCAGAGATTGCGGCCTTGGCTGAGAGTGTCCCTCTGCGGCTCAAGGCTGTTGAAAAAATTCACGACCCGCTCCTGCTTACAAGCCTCCTGCAACGGCCCTGCGGGAAAAAACCGGCCCTTGCAGCAATAAAAAAAATATCAGACCCGGATCTTCTGGAAAAAATTTCTCAAACTGCAGCTAGTAAGGCCGCACGCCATCAGGCAGCACTCAAACTGCAGCCGGAAAAAAACAGTAACGCCGCACGACTTGCAGAACACTCTCCCGCACCACCACGTCAGGCAGATCATGAACTGGATACCTCTACAACTGAATCTGATAAACTAAGAGCAGACTGCCGCAACCTGTGCGACCAGATAGAACAGCTCTGTGAGAATATGTGTGACAATGCTGATGAGAGCTTTGCAAGTATTGTTAAACAATGGCCTGAACTGCCTTCTTCCGGCGCAAATAATGAGGTAACGGCTCTTGAAAAAGAGTATCAGGAATTATGCATCAAATTCAGCACCACCCGTAAAGCATTCCTTGCTGAACATAAGCACTTCGGCCAATTGGGAGCAACCTGTGAACAGGTAAAAAAACTTTTGCGCAAGGATAATCTGGCCGGAGCCGAAACGCTTCTGGACGAGACTTTTGCTGACCTGGAACAGACAACCTGGCAATGGGTTAACTCTACAGACATTGCCCAATGCCTGATTCATCGCAGACAGGAACTTGAACAACGTAAAGATGAACTGAACGTTATTGCCAACCGTGAAGATGAACAGCTTGAAGAGGCAACTGCGTTATGCGAAAAAATGGAACAGTTTGTTGAGGCAACTGAGCGCTTTCATCTGGATAAAGAGAGCAAGAATGTTTCTGCAAGATGGCGTAAACTCTCAGATTCATTTAAAGAACAGCACCCTGAGCTGGCAAGCAGATTTCATACTGCCCGAGAACAATTTCAGCATAAACAGCAGGAATTTTACAAAGAACAGGAATGGCAACGATGGAATAACAAGAACAAAAAAGAGGAATTATGTCAAAAAGTTGCTGCTCTGCATGAAGAAGAAAATCTGCATCTGGCAGCCAAAAAACTCAAAGAGTATCAAACTGCCTGGAAGAGCATCGGGCCGGTACCGCAAAAAGATTCAACCGGCATCTGGAAACGGTTCAAAACCACCTGTGATGAAATCTACGCCCAGTGTCAGGAATTTTATACTGAACTTGACCAGAAAAGGCAGGAAATAACTGCGGTGAAGGAAAAATTCTGCGAATTGGCAGAGGAGCACTCGGAATCAACAAGCTGGAAAGAAAGTGCGGATTTCCTCAAGGATCTGCAAAAACAATGGAAGGCAGCCGGCTCGGCCGAACGGGATAAAGAACAGGAACTGTACACCCGTTTTCGCAAGGCATGCGACGCTTTTTTTGACAGGCGCTCGATTTTTTATGCTGAACAGGATGCTCTTCGCCAGGAAAACCTCACAAAAAAAGAAGCATTATGCCTGGAAGTGGAAGAGCTGGTGCAGACTCCTGCCATGGATCTTGGTAAAAAGATTCAGGCCATCCAAAAACAGTGGAAGCAGATCGGCCCTGTCCCCCGCAGGCATGATGAGAAAATATGGAAACGTTTCAGGGCAGGCTGTGACAGTTATTTCAACTGGCTTGATGCGCAGAGACAAAAAAACCTGCGACTGAAAACCTCTCTCTGTGAGCTGGCTGAGGCACTGATTCCGGCAGCTGATGGCGATCCCATAGCCCCGGGAACAATTGACACGGTCATTGGCATGCAAAAACAGTGGAAAACCATTGGCCCTGTTCCCCGTGAAAAGTCTGATGAACTGTGGCAGAGGTTTACCGGCACGTGCGATCTGTTCTTTGTTGATCGTAAACGACAGCAGGAAGAACAGGAGAAAACACGACATGCAAACCTGAATGCCAAAGAGGAAATTCTGCGTCTCGCTGGAGAGGCCATGGCGCTCCCCACAGATCAGGAAATCACCGACAGGCTCAAGGAGCTGCAGCATCAGTGGAAAGCAATCGGCCCTGCCCCACGCGAACATGAACAGATTCTCTGGGATGA
Organism: Desulfobulbus sp.; assembly: GCA_003978695.1. GTDB lineage: Bacteria > Desulfobacterota > Desulfobulbia > Desulfobulbales > Desulfobulbaceae > Desulfobulbus_C. The sequence goes on from QNYF01000048.1 coordinate 8,280, forward strand.
ATTCCATGGCCTGTGTAACGCATTTTTCCAGAAAAAACGGGAGCAGTATCTTGAAAAAAATGCGGTTCTGGAAGAAAACCTGAAAAAAAAGGAAGAACTCTGTTTTCAGCTCGAACGAATTACGGGACAGAGATCAGCCGGGGCAGCGGCAGCCACAGGCTCGGCCCTTGACCTTGTGGAACAGTTCAAAATTGCCCGTGAAGCAAATTTCATGCTGGCCGGCAAGACAACAAGTACGCAAAAAAAACGGGAGGAGGTCCGCCGGATTCAGCAGGAATGGAAAAAAATCGGCCCCACGTTTCGGGAGCAGGAACAGCGCCTCTGGAAACGCTACCGTAAGGCTATTGATGTGATTTATACCGACGCCCCGGACCACGGAAGAAAAACGGCCCCCAGAAAAGAGGATCAGGCCGCAGCTGCCAAGACAAGCGAGTAAACGAGCAAAAAGAGCAACAGACAGAAAAAAGAGGCGGTCAACATCAACCTGTTTGCCCGGATAATATCTTCTGCCACAGGACTTCGCACATCATCTCCAAGATATGGTTTATGGCAGCAGGTGCCGAAATACCAGGAATCCCCGCCCAACTGTATCCCCAACGCCCCTGCTACAGCAGCCTCTGGCCATCCGGCATTGGGACTTGCGTGTTTATCATGATCCCGCAGTACAGTTGCAAGGCTCCTCCGGCTGGTTCCCCAAAATAACGCTGCAACCACAAGGGTTGCAGCTGATATCCTGGCCGGCAGGTAATTTACCAGATCATCAAGACGAGCAGGACAGGAACCAAACTCGAGATATTGCTCATTTTTGTAGCCAAACATAGAATCCATGGTGTTTATGCCCTTATAGACCATTGCCGCCAGTACCGCACAGACAACAGGCCATATCCCGCCGGCTGCAAAACCGGCCAGCGCCCCGACTGTTGCCCAGAACAGGGGGGCGATGACCCCATCCGACATATTTTCCGCAACACTTTCCACACAGGCACAAATAATAGCCTGCTCGTTCAGACAAGAGGTATCACGCCCCACGATCTTCCCCACTTTCAACCGGGCAGTTGCAAGATCGCTACCAAGAGCCACATACACCTCAGAGGCATGACGTACCAGATCCCTGGCCGCAATGGTCGTATACATAAGCACAGTTGCGACAATCCAGAACAGGGGGTAAAAAAACAGGGAGCAGAGAAACAGAACACAGGTATTGACAAAAAGCGTCAGCAAAAGCACGCCAACAACACTCAGCCTGCCCATGCTCTTTTCCGACAGGGGCAGGGAACGGGTCAAGGCTTCTGTTTTTTCACAAAACCTGCCAATCAGGCGAACAGGATGAGGCAGCCAGTGAGGATCACCGATAAGCAGGTCGAGCAGGCAGGCAGACAAGAGGACTAAAAGAAATGACATAACAGCTGCTGACAAGTATTATAAACCAAGCAGGGCATAGACTTCATCCATATCAAGGGATTGCCTGATCACATCTGCCAGCCTGTCAAGAGCTGGTTCCAGATCATAGGAGGCTCCCCGGCCTGTAAATTCCTGCAAACCTTTATTCTTTCGCAGGGAGTTGATAAAGCTGCGCCGAAACCCGTCACTATCAAAAATACCGTGCAGGTAGCAGCCCCAGACCCTGCCTGATCTGTCCATCATCCCGCAGCCGGTACCGTCTGTAAAACTCAGAAGATGGGTACCCCCTCCTTTGCTGACGCCATGGTGAATCTCGTACCCATACACTTTTTCACCGGAAGGACAATGTATTCCCTCTTTTCTGGAAAGGGTTTTTTCTGCAGCAAGTACTGTGTCTGTCTCAAGCAGACCAAGACCGGACATGCTGCTTCCTGCCTCACCCTCCAGACCATGGGGATCGGCTATTGATCGACCCAGAAGTTGAAAGCCTCCACAAATACCGACAATTTCACAATGCTTTTCTGCCAGACGGTTTATCTGCCGGTCAAGGCCGGTGTCTACGAGATAGGCAAGGTCTGCCACAACATTTTTTGAGCCTGGCAGGAGAACGCAGTCCGGGCTGCCCAGTTCCGAGACCTTTCGAACAATACGCAGGTGAACATCAGGTTCAGCAAGCAGAGCATCAAAATCAGTGAAATTTGAAATATGAGGAAGATCAATAAGTGCTATTTCCACATACTCTCCCGACGGGCGGGCACTGTCGTAAATTCCTGATTTAAAGCTGACAGAATCCTCCTGAGGCAGATCGAGATCATGGATAAAAGGCACCACTCCGAGAACCTGTTTTCCGGTTCGTTTCTGCAAAAAATCATGGGCATCACCAAGCAAAGAGGCGTCGCCCCGGAAGCGATTGACCACAAAGCCTGCCAGCAAATCACGCTCCCAGGGGGCCATCACCTCAACATGTCCCACAAACGAAGCATAGACCCCGCCACGATCTATATCGCCCACCAGCAGGGCCGGAGCCTTTGCGAATGCCGCCATGCGCATATTGACAATATCGTGTGCCTTTAAATTAACCTCACCGGGACTCCCCGCACCTTCAAGCAGGATGCAGTCGAATTCTGTCGCCAGTTCGTTATAGGCCGAACAGACCTCCTGCCAGGCTTGTTCTTTATAGCGAACATATTCTTTCACCCGCATATTACCCACGGGACGACCATGCACTATCACCTGGCTGCCCACGTCTGAGTTGGGCTTGAGCAGTATGGGATTCATGCGAACATCCGGGTCAAGCCGACACGCCTGAGCCTGGACAACCTGCGCCCGCCCCATCTCACCACCATCACGGGTCACGTAGGAGTTGAGCGACATATTCTGCGCTTTAAACGGTGCCACCCGTATCCCATCCTGCAGAAGTACCCGGCATAAACCGGCAACCAGTACGCTCTTGCCCACGTCAGAACCGGTACCAAGGAACATGAGCGCAGGAGCCTTTTTCCCTGTCATTTTTTTACGGGACGTTTTTCCCGGCAGCAGAACTTCCTCAAGGGCTTCAATGAGTTGTTCATTTTCTTCCTGCGTACGCACTGCAATTCTGAAAAAATGATCGTTGAGTCCCTGATAATTATCACAGACCCGGATGGCCATATGAAAACGTCGCAGGAGATGTTCTGCAAGTTGGCTGGCAGAAGAGGAATCCAGGAGTTCTATAAGAAGAAAATTCGCTGTGGAGGCGACAGGCTTGAGCATGGAAAATCGAGCAAGTTCATTTGTCAGCCATTGCCGGTTGGCGGCAACTCGTTGACAACTCTTCTCAATGAATGCAACATCACTCACAACAGCCTGACCGGCTGCCTGGGCAAGGCTGTTCACCGCCCAGGGGGGAAGCTGCCCACGCAGGGTTGTACAAAAATCAGCAGATGCCGCCAAAAATCCCAGCCGCAAGCCGGGCACGGCAAAAAGCTTGGTCAGGGAACAGAGAACAATAATATTCTCCCGGGCGCAGGCAACGGTGGTGTAGTCCTCAACAAACCCTGCAAAGGCTTCATCCACAAGAAAAACAACATCTGGGTGCTCATCGGCAAGAGCCAGGAGGTCTTGTCGGGGGATAAGTCTGCCAGTGGGGTTATTGGGCTGGCCCAGAATGACAAGATCACCGGGCCGGATATCCTGAGAAAGCTGTTGTACATCCGGTTGAAAATCGGCATCTGAAGCAAGAGCAAAAGGATGCACCGGAACACCTGCCTGAGCACAGGCCCTGGCATAATCAATATAGGCCGGAACCGGCAAAACAGCCCGCACACAATCCACACAGCGCAGAGCGGTAAAAAGCAATTCCGAGGTACCGTTGCCGGAAACGATCTGCTCCGGTAAAAGCTGTAAACTTTCTGCTATTTTCCGGGTAAGTGCAGCGGCGTCAGGTTCCGGATAATTGACAATATCGGGCAGGTGTCTGGCCATGATATGCCAGAGATACTCCGGCGGGCCAAGCGGGTTGATATTTGCGCTGAAATCACGAATAGCAACTTCAGGACACCCAACTGCGGCAGCGAGCCTGCCAAGATTACCACCGTGCCCTCTCACAGGCCACCTCCGGGTTGCAGGACAAAGACAAGAGCTGTCACTGCCTCAGCAAGTTCACAAACCGCGCCCAGCGTGTCGCCTGTAGATCCGCCGATTTTTCGTCTGCAGTAAAACCCGAATGCTATCACCAGCAGGGATGACGCAACAACAACAGCAAAGCCGCGCACTCCGGCAAAGCAAACGGAAAAAATCGCAAACACCGCAAGAGCAAACAGAGCAGCCCGTCTGGAAATCTGCGAATAAAAAAGTGTTGCCAACCCTCCCTGTTCCCGGGCGTAAGGCTGCAGGGCCATCAACAACACAATTGTGGTTCGGCCCGCAAGGGGCATAAGAAAAACCGCAGGCAAGAGCATGCCATCCGTTGCAAGTGAGTCTAAACAGGACACCTTAATGAGCAGCAGAAAAACAAGGGTAATACTCCCCATTACTCCGGTAGCGGAATCACGCATAATCTCAAGGATTCTCTCCCTGGGGCGGGAGCTGAAAAAACCGTCAGCCGTGTCAGCGAGTCCGTCAAGATGCAACCCGCCGGAACAGGCGGCCAGCAAACAAGTTAATAAGACAGCACACACAAAAGACGGAAGCAGCCACTGGAGAATAACAGCCATAAAAAGGACTACGACACCTATCATCATCCCGACAAAGGGGAAAAAGAGCAGAGAACCTGCAAGTTCATCCTCGCCTGTACCGGCATTGCCCGGCAGGGGAATAATGGTGAGAAACCGGATTGCGGCGGCAATCCGGCCTGCTGCATTTCTCACGTTTCTGGCGATCCTGTCACCCCGGCATCTTCAAAGGTGGCCACCTCGGTAAGAATGGCAACAGAGGCCTCAACAAGATTCATGGCAAGGGCCGCGCCAGTGCCTTCCCCAAGGCGGAGATTGAGATCAAGCAGGGGGCTGCAGCCAATTTTTTTCTGCATGGCAGCATGTCCCTGCTCCATACTGCGGTGGGCACAAATTATGTAATCTTTGACAAAAGGCTCCAAAGTGCACGCAATCATGGCTCCGGCTGTAGAGATAAATCCGTCAACCAGTACAGGTTTGCGCTGGGCGGCAGCTCCTATAACAAGACCGGCAATTCCGGCAATTTCGTAACCACCCACTTTGGCCAAAACATCCATGCCGTCTTGAGCATCTGGTTTATTGATTTGAAGAATACGCTCCAGCACCTCTTTTTTATGGGCTAGCTGTTTATCATCAAGCCCTGTACCACGGCCTGTGAGTTCATCCACACTCTTACCCGTAAGCGTGGCCACAATGGCTGTGCTTGGTGTGGTATTGCCAATTCCCATGTCGCCGGTGGCAAAAACATCAACATCAGGGGCCAGCTGATCAGCCACCTCAATTCCGGCCTCAACAGCCATAACCGCATGGGTACGGGTCATGGCTGGGCCATGGACGATATTTTCTGTTCCTGCCGCAATTTTTTTAGATATGATTTTACCCTCTTTGGCAAGATCTGAGAGATCTGTAGCACAGCCCATATCCACAACCACAACGTCTGCTCCTGCCTGTCGGGCAAGGGCATTGATGCCGGCTCCTCCTGCCACAAAATTATAGACCATCTGGGCCGTAACCTCAGAAGGAAACTTTGAGACCCCCTCAACAGTCACGCCATGATCCCCCACCATAACCACTACTTTTTTGCGCTTCACCGGCGGCTTGAGCGAACGGGTTATACCGGCAAGATCAACAGCCAGATCCATGAGATCTCCCAATGCCCAATGTGGCATGGTGAGCTGCTCAAGACGTTGCACGGCCTTGTCACGGAATTCCTGATCCTGGGGAAAAATTTTACGGAAAGTCGCCTCAAGAAAATCAACATTATCTGAATTTTTTAACGTCATATAAACTTTACGAATAAGATTAACTGTTATAATTTATTTACTGTTATTACATTTATTTTAACGATAAAGGTATACCACAGCTCACCAGGTAAACATGATCAGCTTCTGCAGCAATAACCTGATTGCATCGGCCTACCAGATCACGGTAACGTCTTGCCAGAGGATTGTCTGGAACTATCCCAAGACCGACCTCATTGGTGACCATAAAAACCGACCCGGAAAACTCTCTGGCTGCCTGAGCAAGCTTTCCGGCCAGCAAGGAAATCACATCATCATCCATATTTTTTTTTGATAGTTCATGATCATGCATCACATTGCTCACCCAAAGCGTTAGACAATCAAGAAGTACTGTTGTTCCCGGCTCACACCCGGCCAGCACCTGGGCCGGAGCAAGGGGCTCTTCCACTGTCTGCCAGTTCCTGCCCTCCCGCTCCTTTTGGTGACACCGCACCCGTTCTGCCATTTCAGGGTCTGCTGGCTGACTTGTGGCAATAAACAGCCTGCTCCCCCCCTGCTCTTCAGCCAGATGCTGTGCAAATGCGGATTTACCGGACCGACTGCCACCGGTTATCAAAATAAGAGGAGCCATAACAAATAACAATCAGAGATTTAATCCTTTGAGGATTGCACCCTGGTCGTACAGATCAAGTATTGTCAACGAGGCCGGAGCCACATCAAAGAGCAGGTAATCACGTGGAGAAAGGCCAAGGGCCAGGCAGATCATAGTCCGGATCACACCACCATGGGTTATGACAGCAATGCGATGCTGTTTACTGTTCTGCAAGTCATCGAGTATACTCTCCACCCGGGCAACGAAATCAGCAACCGACTCACCTTCGGGAAAAGAAAAACCATGATATTCAACCCAGCCATCGACAACCCTGGTGTCCCGAGCCGCTATCTCAGCGAAGGTTTTCATCTCCCAACGGCCAAAATCGATTTCCCGCAGCCGTTCATCCTCAACCACAGAGCCGCCAGCACATCCCAGCTTTTCAAGAGCCTTAAGGGTTTGCCTGCAACGGATCATGGGGCTGCAATACCAACTCTTTACCTGGGCAAGTCGATTCGACACGCTCTCAAGCCGAGCAAGCCCATGCCCGGACAGGGGAAGATCTGAACTGCCGACAAAACACCCCTTGTCAGCAGTTGTCTGCCCATGTCGTACTAAATATAGACGAGTTACCATAAAAAAAATTTCCGCTAAAAAATACAAAGAATAACACACTGAGCCAAAGGAATGCAAACGGAGTTTTCTTTTCCTCCGATGGGTTGAGAAGTAACTGGAAAGTATTCTGTGCACATTCCGCATAAACTGTGGCAGCTTGATCTCTGTTGAACAATCACATGTTTCACCTTATTTTTCATAAACAATTCAGTGACATATTTAATATGAAAAATCCTCAATACTCCAAAATATTCAGTTAACTCATCATCCACCAAAAGCTACCGGCTATAATAAGAATGATTCTTGACAATCTGTCCAGTACGTATTATTCTTTAATAGGAATTGAACGTAACTAAAACGTTTCTTAACAGGTAACACTTCAACATATTAAGCACCCCCTCAAGGAACTTGAGACTCGCAGGCGTGATAAACGCCATAACCATTGCCTGTGCTCTTCAGGGGTACCTGATATTCTGGAGTCTACACGAACCTGTTCACTGGGACTGTGAAGCGTTCTTGTGCTACTCGAGCATGCGCCAATGGAGAAGTACGGTCTGCATAAAAAAAACCAGGAGAGATTTTTTATTGTTTCCATTGACATGACACCGATTTTCAAAGATACTTTTAAGAGATAATGAATAAACATTTAGAAGAGTTTTCTTGACTTATGGGAACACATACATTGAGGGTCCATACCCGTAACAAACTGAAACAAGGAGTTAAATATGGCTGAAGAAGCAGCAGGATGTGCCAGGCCCATTGGCGGCCCTGTGGGCGAAGAGACCGGAAGCTCCGTAGACAGTAAACTGAAAAAACCACCAGAGGTACACGCAATGATTAAAGTAGGTCGAAAAGCCCCTGACTTTGCTGCACCCGGCTATCATAAGGGCGAATTCATCAACGTCAAACTCTCAGATTATCTGGGCAAGTGGATTGTGCTCTGTTTTTACCCCGGCGATTTTACCTTTGTCTGAGCAACCGAAATTTCAGCGGTCGCTGAAAAATATCCGGAAATAAGCAACATGGGGGTTGAGGTACTCTCCATATCTATTGACTCCATGTTCACTCATAAAATGTGGAATGACCATGAACTCGCCAAGATGGTGAAAGGCGGCGTTCCCTTTCCCATGCTCTCTGATGCCGGCGGAAAAATCGGTACAATCTACGGTGTGTACGATGAAGAGGCTGGTGTAGAAGCACGGGGCCGTTTTCTTATTGATCCGGACGGTATTGTCCAGGGGTATGAAGTGCTTACCCCGCCCATCGGCCGTAATGTTAATGAAACCATCCGCCAGATTCAGGCACTCCAGCTGATTCGCGAAAAAGAGGGTACAGAGGCCACTCCATCGGGTTGGAAGCCCGGCAAGGCGACCCTGAAACCCGGCATTGATCTGGTTGGCAATGTCTGGAAAGAATGGAAAACAGATCAGGCGTTTGATGAGAAATGATGCCCCGGAAAAAAAGGCTCCGTGAGGTGCTCCTGAAGAGTTACCAACAATTAAAAGCTCGGCATAATGGTAAAAAATGAGTTTTTCTGTTGTGGCTCTGTCATCGGGCAAATAAAGATTTTCAAGGCAACCGGGCAGGTTTTACTCCTCCTTTCCTGCCCGGCTGCCTTCTTTGATAACGCTTCCCTTCACTCACCCGATCCAAAGGGCTGAGTATCAACCACAAGAACGCTTCACAGCCCTCAATGAAAGGTACACAAGACTCCACCCCCTGAGGCCCATTGACCAGTTACAGGTCGGTTGATTTGCACGTTTTCAGCACCCGCCTGAAGAGTTGCAAATCGTCTAATAAAGGAGAGTTCCCGACTCATCTTCAGCACATCCTACAACAACAATACCAGCCTGGTCTGCTCTTTTTATCATGGCGTCGCGAT